>JAQCAK010000042.1 GCA_027621895.1 Pseudomonadota bacterium
TCACCGAGGCGGACTTCGGCAAGTCCCAGGTGGGTATCGCTTCAACCTGGAGCAACCTGACCCCCTGCAACATGCATATCAATGAACTGGCAGAAGCCGCGGCCATGGGCGCTGACGAGGCCGGCGGCAAGGCCGTCACCTTTAATACCATTACGGTCTCTGACGGTATTTCCATGGGTTCACCGGGCATGCGTTACTCGCTGGTGTCCCGCGAGGTGATTGCTGATTCCATCGAGACCGCCGTCTGTGCAGAAGGCTTCGACGGATTTGTCGCCATCGGCGGCTGCGACAAGAACATGCCCGGATGTGCCATGGCCATGGCACGGATTGACCGGCCCAGCGTATTCGTCTACGGCGGCACCATCCAGCCAGGCAAGGAACGTCGCGACGTCGTGTCCGTGTTCGAGGCAGTTGGCAAACACGCCGCTGGCGGTATTTCCGATATCGAACTCAAGGAAATCGAGTCCACGGCCATCCCTGGACCCGGGTCCTGTGGCGGTATGTACACCGCCAACACCATGGCCTCTGCCATCGAAGCCATGGGACTGTCCCTGCCCAATTCATCTGCCCAGGAAGCCATCTCGCAGAACAAGCGACAGGACAGCTATGCCGCCGGACAGGCCGTCGTGAACCTGATTGAGCGAGGCATCAAACCTTCCGACATCCTCTGCATGGAAGCTTTCGAGAACGCCATCACCACCGTGATCGCACTCGAGGGTTCCACCAACGCCGTGCTGCACCTGCTGGCCATCGCCCATGCGGCTGGCGTGCCATTAACCATTGACGATTTCACGAGAATCGGGAATCGGGTACCGGTGCTGGCGGACATGCGTCCCGCGGGCCAGTACTCCATGAGTGAACTGATTGCCATCGGCGGCATCCAGCCGCTGATGCGAACCCTGCTCGAGGAAGGACTGTTGCACGGCGACTGCATGACCGTCACCGGGCATACACTGGCCGAAAATCTCTCGACCGTAAAACCCTATCCGGCAGAGCAGAAAGTGATTCGTCCGCTCAGCGATCCCATCAAGAAGGACTCACACCTGGTGATCCTGCGGGGCAACCTGGCGCCCGAGGGTGCGGTGGCCAAGATTACCGGCCACGAGGGCCTGCAGTTCACCGGTACCGCCCGGTGTTTCCATGGTGAGGAAGCCGCGCTGGCCGCCATTCTCGATGGTACCGTCGTGGCCGGCGACGTGGTCGTGGTTCGCTATGAAGGCCCGCGGGGCGGGCCCGGCATGCGTGAGATGCTCTCGCCCACCAGCGCGATCAATGGCCGGGGACTGTCCGACAGCGTGGCGCTGATTACCGACGGCCGTTTTTCCGGTGGTTCCCACGGTTTTGTGATCGGTCACATCACACCGGAAGCCTATGATGGCGGCCCGATTGCGCTGATCGAGGATGGCGACCGCATCACGATCGACGCCGAGGCCAAAACCATCGCAGTGGATGTTGCCGACAGTGAACTCGAGAAGCGCCGCGCGGCCTGGAAACAGCCGGCACCTTATGCCACCCGCGGCACCCTGGCCAAGTATGCCAAACTGGTCAGCTCTGCCTCGGAAGGAGCGGTCACCGACAAGCTCTGATTCGCTCGCCCCTGGTTCCCGAACCCGGCGCTATTCCAGGCCGCCGGTTTCGGGGGCGGGTCTGGCACGCTGGTTGTAAAGCATGGCGCGCAGCTGCCTGGTCTCTTCCTCGCTTAACTTCGAGTAGTCATTCTGCATGTCTGCACCCACGGCCATGCCCCGCTGTACCGCCGGACGCTCACTGAGTTCATCAAACCAGCGTTTGAAGTACTTGAACTCATTGATGTCCTGCCCCTGGCCTTCCCAGTTTACCGTCCAGGGATAGCAGATCATGTCGGCGATGGTGTATTCATCCCCACAGAGATAGCGCTGGTTGTACAGCTGGTTGTTCAGCACGCCATAAAAGCGGTTTACCTCGTCAGTAAAACGGGTCACGGCATAACTCTGGTCGCCAAAGCTTTTACCCAGTCGACGGAAATGGCCGCATTCCCCGGTTTTGGGCCCCTGGTTAGCCATCTGCCACATGACCCACTGGATCACGTCGTAGCGTCCGCGGGTATCCGCCGGCATGAACTTGCCGGTCTTCTCGGCGATATACAGCATAATGGCGCCGGACTCGAAGACCGACAGCGGTCCGTTACCATCTGCCGGATCATGGTCCACCAGGGCTGGCATCCGATTGTTCGGATTTATCTTCAGGAACTCATCGGTGAACTGGTCGCCCCGCCCGATATTGCATTCCACCAGGTTGTATTCCAGCCCGCATTCCTCGAGTTGGATCGTCACTTTCTTGCCATTGGGTGTCGGCCAGTAATGCAGGTCCAGCATGCTCTTTCCCCTGTCAGTTGAATTCTGTTAGATGGTCACATCGATCAACAGTTTGCCACCCCTGGCCCGGGCTGGGAAACCAGTCCCGCGGGAAAACGGAAAAGCACCAAAAAATAGTGATTCTGACCATAGGCCACGAAATTTAAATCCATTAGAATCAACGAGTTGCGAACTGGCACGGAAGTTGTAACGCTGATTCCCGTGAGTGATTTGTGCCGCAGCAAGGAGGACGCACAATGATTGAACTGGCTCTTCACATCCTTTGCCTGGGCGGATTTATCCTGTTTCTGGCCAAAGCACTACCCGGCGTCTACGTGGAATCCTACGGCACAGCCGTTCTGGTGGCGATTGTCTACGGGCTGATCAACGTCACCCTGGGCACCATTCTGAAGCTGCTGGTGCTGCCTTTCATTATCATCACCCTGGGCGTCTTCCTGGTTATCATCAACTCCTTTCTGCTCTGGATCACCGATGAACTGCTGGAAGACTTCGAGATCGAGGATGCCGGCACGACTTTCGTCTGTGCCCTGCTGATTACGCTCGCTGATACCTTCCTGGGGTGGGTCTTCTGAATCTGACTCGCGGTTGACGGCGTAAGACCCTGCATGAACTTACGCCTCATTCTTGGAGACCAGCTCAACCCGGCGCACCCCTGGTTCCAGTCTACCCACGCCGACGTCACCTACCTGCTGGCAGAAGTCCGCAGTGAAACCGATTATGTCAGCCACCACGTGCAGAAGGTCTGCGCGATCTTCCGATCCATGGAACGCTTTGCCGACTGGCTGGAAGGCGCGGGCCACCGGGTCAGGTACCTGACACTTGACGATACTGCTGCACACGCTGATTTTCCGTCATTGATCCGGCATCTGCTGGAAACGGACCCGTTCGACAGTTTTGACTACCAGCGGCCGGACGAATACCGACTGCTCAGCCAGTTTCGCGCGCTCGAATTCCCCGGTGTGACCGTGACTGAGCATGACACTCATCACTTCCTGGTGCCGTTCGAAGAACTGGCAAAGACATTTCCTGTCGACCGCAACCTGCGGATGGAAACCTTCTACCGGCGCATGCGCAAACAGCATGACATCCTGATGGACGGCAATGAGCCGGCAGGTGGGCAGTGGAACTTCGATGTCGCGAACCGCAGCAAGCTGAAAGCCGCTGATCTCGATCAGATCCCGGTACCGCAGGCGTTTTCAACCGACGTAGCGGACATTCTGCAGCGCCTGCAGCGTCATGATGTGAGAACGATCGGCTCTATCGGGCAGGCGCTGGACTGGCCCACGACGCCGGCTGAGGCTCGTGAGCAGCTCGTCCACTTCTGCGAGTCAGCGCTGCCCGCCTTCGGCACCTTCCAGGACGCGATGACCGACCAGCATGACCAGGCCTGGCTGCTGTTCCACTCGCGACTCTCGTTCGCCATGAACATCAAAATGCTTCATCCCCGGGAAGTCATCGATGCCGCGATCCATGCCTACCAGTCACGACCGGATATCTCCATCGAGCAGGTTGAAGGTTTCGTGCGCCAGATTCTTGGCTGGCGGGAGTTTATCCGTGGCATTTACTGGACCCGGATGCCCGACTACCAGTCACTGAACGCGCTGGCCGCCGACAGGCCGCTGCCGGATTTTTACTGGACCGGTGAAACCCGGATGAACTGCATGCGCCAGGCCATCAGCCAGTCGCTGGAGCGCGCCTATGCCCACCACATCCAGCGCCTGATGATCACCGGCAACTTCGCGATGCTGGCAGGTCTCGATCCTGATGCGGTGGATGCCTGGTACCTGGGTATCTACGCGGACGCATTTGAATGGGTGGAACTGCCCAACACCCGGGGAATGAGCCAGTTTGCAGACGGCGGTATCGTCGGCAGCAAGGCCTATGCTGCCAGCGCCAACTACATCAACAAGCAGAGTGATTACTGCCGCAGCTGTGACTACATGGCTGCCGGCAAGACCGGCCAGGATGCCTGCCCTTTCAACAGCCTGTACTGGGATTTCATGATCCGTCACCGGGAGAGCATGGAACGGAACCCGAGGATCGGCATGGTGTACCGGAACTGGGACCGGCAGGATGCGGAATCCCGCGACCTGATCCTGCAACGGGCTGCCTGGTGCCTGGCGCACATCAACGAACTGTAAGCGGCCTCCGGCCGCCGGCTTTCAGACAGCTGGCCGCAGCCGGTAGCGTATCGGCATGTGCTTGAAACCGTGTACAAAACTGGCCTGCAGGCGTTCAGGGTCACCCAGCAGTTCCATCTTCTCGATGCGGGGAATCAGCTGCTCGAAGAAGATTCTCATCTCCAGACGGGCCAGCAGCAGGCCCAGGCACTGGTGAGGCCCGGTACCAAACGCCAGGTGTCGATTGGGTTTGCGCTGAATGTTAAACGAAAACGGCTCATCAAAGACGTCCTCGTCAAAATTCGCACTGGCATAGAACAGCCCCAGGGTATCGCCCTGCCTGATGTGCTGGCCACGCAGCGTCGTGTCCTGCATCGCGGTTCGTGAAAACTGCACCACCGGTGTGGACCAGCGGATCATTTCTTCCACAGCCAGCTTGATCGCATCCTCATCGCCGGCCGTCTGCTGCAGCAGCGCCAGCTGGTCAGGATGGGTCAGCAGCGCATGCAACCCGCCACTGATCGCATTGCGCGTGGTGTCGTGTCCCGCGGTTGCCACAATCGTGTAATAGGAAATCAGTTCCTTGTAAGGCAGGTACTCGCCATCAATCCTGGCATTGGCGATGTAGGACGCGAGCTTCTCATTCGGGTGCTCCCGCAATCGGTCAGTAATATCACTGAAGTACTCGTAGATATCCTTGATGGTTTCGAAGATGGACAGGGGGTCATCTGCCGCCCGCTTCATCTCCGGATCATCACCGGCAAATATCTCGTTGGTCAGCTTGAGAATGCGCCACTCATCTTCTTCCGGCACACCCAGCAGTTCGGTGATCAGTTTCAGCGGCGGATAGATGGCGATATCCTGGACAAAGTCGGCTTCCCGCTCGCTGCCGTCAGCCATCATGTCATCGAGCATCTGCCTGATAATCTCACTGAGACGCCGGTCCAGCGCCTTGATATTCGTGGGTTTGAACCAGGGCTGGACCAGCGCACGGTAGACCGGATGATCCGGTGGATCCATCTGCACCAGAGAGCGGATCAGGCCGCCTTCCCCGGCGGTAGCCAGCACTTCCAGGAGTCGCGGGGAATCCTGCAGGCGCTTGAAAATCTCGGCAACCACTTCTTCACGCATCTCAGGCGTCGCCGCTTCAGGCCCGAGTATCGGGCGGGGCTCGCTGGCGAACAGTTCCGGCTGCTTCTCGATCTCGATGACGTCAGCATGCTTGGTGACCACCCAGAACGGGCGTATGTCGTCAGGCTGCACCTTTCTCAGGGTGTCATGCTGCCTGAGCCAGGCAAAAGCCTGGTGAGGATGCCCTACCTGGCCATAGTAGGCGGGCTGGATTACATGGTTGTCGCTGAACGTGTAGTTTTCGAGCATGCTTGTCCCTATGAATACTTTACTGGTCAATTTCACCTGAATCATACGGTTGGCGAACCGGCAAATTAATGACATGGGTCAGAAATATCCCAGCCAACCATCTCGATGCCGGCGCAATGGCAGGACCGGCGGCTGCCGCTGCGACGACACTCGACAAGTCTGATTGCAGCCCTCAACATAAGCGTCCCGGTCACTGATGATGAATAGCCAGGGCTAACCCATGTCCCCTCCTGAACGCTCCGCGAGACTGGCAGTCGATATCGGCGGTACCTTTACCGACGTGGTGCTGCAGCTGCCTGACGGCCGTCAGCGAACCATCAAGCTGCTGACCACCTATGATCATCCGGGCAACGCGGTTCTGGCTGGTATCCGCCAGGTCGTGGAAGCCGCAGCGCTCCAGCCCGGTGATATCGGACTCATCATTCACGGGACGACCCTGGCAACCAATGCACTGATCGAACGACGGGGCGCGACGACCGCACTGCTGACCACGCGTGGCCATCGCGATGCCCTGGAAATGGCCCACGAAGACCGTTTCGAACAGTACGACATCAATATTGATCGCCCCAAACCCCTGGTGCCGCGATACCTGCGCCTGCCCATCACCGAACGGATGGACCGCGACGGGAACGTGCTCATCCCCCTTGATGAAGATTCCGTGCTGGCCACGCTCGAGACACTGGACCGACATAAGGTGACCAGCGTGGCTGTCGGCTACCTGCACGGCTACGTTAATCCGGCACACGAACTCAGGACCGCAGCGCTTATCTCGGCGGCCCGTCCGGACCTGTCCCTCAGCCTTGCCTCGGAAGTCGCACCTGAGATCCGCGAATTCGAACGTCTGTCCACCGCCTGTGCCAATGCCTACGTGCGTCCTGTCATGGCGACCTACCTGGAACGCCTGGCAACAGAACTCAAGGCCGAGGGCTATCACTGCCCGTTCCTGCTCATGACCTCGGGTGGCGGCCTGACCACACTGGAAACTGCCGCCCGGTTTCCCATCAGGCTGGTTGAATCGGGCCCGGCGGGAGGCGCTATCCTGGCCCGCCATCTCGCCCGGCAGCTGGGCATGAACCGGACCCTGTCTTTCGACATGGGTGGTACCACCGCCAAACTCTGCCTGATTGATGATGGCGAGCCACTCACCTCCCGCAGCTTTGAAGTGGACCGTGCCTATCGTTTCAAGAAAGGCAGTGGGCTGCCGGTGCGCATTCCGGTCATAGAGATGGTCGAGATAGGTGCCGGGGGTGGCTCCATCGCGGCCATCGACCGACTGCAGCGAATCTCGGTGGGTCCCGAAAGTGCCGGGTCGGAACCCGGTCCCGCGGCCTACGGACGTGGCGGTAAATCACCCACGGTCACCGACGCTGACGTTGTCATGGGCAAGCTGTATGCCGAGAAATTCGCCGGGGGTGCACTGAATCTTGATACCCGGGCGGCAAACCTGGCCATCGGTGAAATCGCCTCGATGCTCTCCAGCGACAACAGTCTTGCCGCTTACGGAATCAGCGAGGTCGTTGATGAAAACATGGCCGCCGCAGCCCGCGCCCACGCGGCTGAGTTCGGGCTGGATGTCAGCAGCCGGGATATCATCGCCTTCGGTGGCGCCGCGCCGCTGCATGCATCACGACTGGGCGAAAAACTGGGCGTGCGCCGGATCATCATTCCCGCCAACGCGGGGGTGGGATCTGCGGTTGGTTTTCTGCTCGCACCCGTGGCTTTCGAGGTGGTTCGCAGCCGCCACCAGTTGCTGGCGGAACTGAACACCCCGCTCATCAACAGCATCTTTGCAGAGATGTCAGCAGAGGCCAGCGCGGTCGTTTCCCAGGGGCACACGGACACAGATGACCTCGCGGAAATTCGCCAGGCCTACATGCGGTATATCGGACAGGGTCACGAAATTGCAGTGACCCTGCCAGTGGACGACTACGACGACAGTCATCCATCGCTTTTCAGAAACGCTTTCGAAGCGGCCTACCGGCGACTCTACGGCCATGTAATAGATGGCGTGGACATAGAAATACTCAGCTGGACCCTGACCATTTCAGCACCCGTCCCCACTGACAGCGCACCACCTGCCGACAGCAGGCCCGGCCCTGCCTCAGAACCTGTCCCGGTCGCGACCCAGCGACTGTTTGATCCGGCGACGGCCAGTGCGATGACCGCAGGGGTTTTCTGGCGCGATGACCTGCGCCCCGGCCAGGTCATCAACGGCCCCGCCCTGATCGCTGAGAACCAGACAACGACACTCGTCAGCAGCGCCTACTGCGCCTCGATCGATCCGGCGGGACACCTGACACTGGAGCGCATTCATGAGTAATACCGATACGAAACAGCGCATTCAACTGCAGATTCTCTGGGATCGCCTGCTTGCGATTGTCGAGGAACAGGCACAGACACTGATCAGAACGGCTTTCTCCACGACCGTTCGGGAAGCCGGCGACCTGTCCGCGGGCATCTTCGATCCCGGCGGCCGGATGCTGGCACAGGCCGTCACGGGAACACCCGGTCATGTGAACGCCATGGCCGCAAGCGTGGGTTTCTTCCTGGAAAAGTTTCCCATCAGCCGTCTGAATCCCGGCGACGTCCTGGTGACCAATGACCCCTGGCAGGGTACGGGTCACCTCAACGACTTCACGGTTGTCACACCGGTTTTCCGGCAGGGCAAACCCGTCGCCCTGTTTGCAGCCACTTCCCACATTGCCGATGTCGGCGGCCTGGGCTTTGGGCCGGATGGTCGACAGGTTTTCGAGGAAGGTATCAACCTGCCCATCGGCTACCTGTTCAAGTCCGGAGAAATCAACGCCACGCTGATGGAAATTCTGGCTGCCAATGTGCGGGACCCGAGAGCCGCACAGGGCGACCTCTACTCGCTGACCGCCTGCAACCAGGCGGGTGCTGACCGGCTGCTGGAAACCATGGACGAGTATCAGCTGGACGACCTGTCTGCGGTTGCAGCCAACATCATCGACAGTTCCCGGGCAGCGATGCTCGACGGAATTCGCAGGCTCCCCAGTGGCCAGTGGTCAAACAGCATGGTCATCGACGGCTATGATGAACCCGTGACACTCAGCTGTACGGTGACCATCGGGGAAGCCGGTATCCACGTCGACTGGCAGGGTACCTCGGACGTCAGCAGCCATGGTATCAACGTGCCCCTGACCTACGCCCAGGCCTATACCTCTTTCGGCATCAGATGTGTGATTGGCAACGACGTACCGAACAACGCCGGATCACTGGCGGTGGTCAGGGTCACCGCACCAGAGGGCTGTATTCTGAATGCACCCAGGCCAGCTGCAGTTTCCGCCAGGCACGCCATCGGCCAGATGCTGCCGGATGTGGTCCTGGGCTGCCTCGAGGAACCCCTGGCAGGACAGGTGCCCACAGAGGGTGCCGCCTGCCTGTTCGGCCCTGTTTTCATCGGCGGTCGTGGCATGATCAAAAACAGCGAGGGTGAAGCCTTTGTGCTGAACGCCTTTTACACCGGGGGCACCGGCGCAAGACCCGCCAAAGACGGCCTGTCCTGCACCGCCTTCCCGTCAGGTGTACGTAGCACCCCGGTAGAAATTACCGAGGCCACATCTCCCCTGATTATCTGGGAGAAGGAATATCGACCTGGTTCCGGCGGCGACGGCCAGTTTCGTGACGGACTGGGCCAGAAGATCGAATTCGCTCATCGAAACCAGGAAGCTTTCATGGTGTCAAAAATGTTCGACCGTATTCTGCATCCGCCCCGTGGTCGCGATGGCGGTGGCAACGGTCATCCCGCACGGGTGTATGCAAAAAAGGGCCTGGAGGAGATCGCCCTCAGGGGCATGGGCCGGGAGATGATTCCCGCCGGCGCGTCCCTGGTCGTGGAAACGGCAGGTGGCAGCGGCCGCG
>JAQCAK010000043.1 GCA_027621895.1 Pseudomonadota bacterium
GGAGAAGTGGCTGCCCCGTTTTCGATCCAACAATCGCGCCTATCTCACCATTGCGATCGGTTGTACCGGGGGGCAGCATCGATCGGTTTACATGAGCCAGAAACTCTATGAGCGATTCCGGCAGGACTACGCGAACGTCCAGTGCCGCCATCGTGAACTCAATAACCGGCTGACTTCAGCAGTGGAAAGAGCCCCTGCATGAACGCAGCAGCAACCAGATTGTACGAGTAACGACATGCTTGTGGCGAAACTCCCTATCGTTAACAAACTCGGTCTGCACGCCCGGGCTGCGTCTGTGTTTGTGAAGACCGCAAGCGCCTATGCTTCTGAAATTACCGTCACCAACCCGATCAAATCTGCCAACGGCAAAAGCATCATGTCGATGATGATGCTGCAGGCCAGCTTCGGCAGCGAAATCGAGGTCACTGTCGAAGGCGATGATGAGCAGGAAGCCATGGCAGCCATTACCAGCATTGTTGAAAACCGTTTCGGTGAGGCCGAGTGACGCCTGTGGAATCTGAAGAAACACCCAGACAGTCTTCGGTTGCCGAGTTGAAGGAAATGGTGCTGGCCGGCACACACCAGGACATCCAGGGACTTGTTGACGAACTGAAGCCGGAAGACCTCGCTGACGTCATCGAATCGTCACCGCCTTCCGAGCGTACTGCGCTGTTCAACCTTTTCGACGAGGAACAGCAAAGCGAAATTATTCAGCATCTTGAGGAAGAACTGGTTCCCGCTCTGCTGGATGACAAGACGGCAGCCGAGATCGCGCTGGTCCTGGAAAAGGTCGATGACGACAATGTCATCGACATTCTCCAGCAGATGCCAGACGAGCTTACCCAGCAGGTGCTGGAGGCGATGGACATCCAGTACCGAGGTCAGGTTGAGACACTGCTCTCTTATCCTGAGGATACTGCCGGCGGGATGATGGACACCAACGTGGTATCCGTCAGACCGCGAGTCACACTGGATACGGTGCTGCGATATCTGCGTCGCCATCCTGACCTGCCGCGAATGACTGACAGCGTTTTTGTCGTCAATGCGGAAGATGAATATATCGGAACGCTGCCACTGACCACCCTGCTGGTTTCCGACCCCTCCCTGACCGTCAGGGAAATGATGGTGACCGAGGGCGAAACCATCCGGGCCGACACGTCCGAACACGAGGTGGCTTCAATCTTCGAGCGGTATGACCTGGTATCCGCCCCCGTACTCGACGAAAACAACAAGCTGCTGGGTCGAATCACCATCGATGATGTCATTGATGTCATCATTGATGAGGCGGACCACTCCCTGCTGGGTATGGCTGGCCTCAATGAGGATCACGATACCTTTGCGCCCATCCTGCAGACGGCAAGACACAGGGCAGTATGGCTGGGCGCCAATCTGCTGACTGCATTCATTGCAGCTTCCGTGATTGACCTCTTTACGGACACCATCGAAAAGGTGGTGGCGCTGGCAGTCCTCATGCCCATTGTCGCCAGCATGGGGGGTGTGGCAGGCAGCCAGACGCTGACCCTTGTGATAAGAAGCATGGCCCAGGACGACCTGTTTTCGCGGAACCTGGCCTGGCTTACTCGCCGGGAAGTGGCTGTGGGCACACTGAACGGTGTTCTGTGGGCCGCGGTTGTTGCGGTCGCTGCCTCCTGGTTCTTCAATGACCCCTGGCTGGGGATGATCATCGCAGTCGCACTGGTCATCAATCTCGTGGTTGCTGCACTGGCCGGCGCCCTCCTGCCAGGCATCCTGAAGGCAATGAATATTGACCCCGCCATCGCGGGTACCGTGGTGCTGACAACAATCACCGACGTGGTCGGTTTTCTTTCATTTCTCGGACTGGCTACCCTCTTCTACGCATGACCAATTTACCCGACGAACCCGATACGGATACGGATCCGTACGACGAGGACAGACCACCCAGCAAATCCCAGCGCAAGCGGGATATGCAGCAACTGAAGGATCTGGCTGTACGGCTGACTGAACTCACCGGAGACACCCTGGAGCGGATTGAACCTCCGGAGCTGCTGGATGCCGTCAAGGCGGCTACCCGAATTCATCGCGGCAGCGCACGCAAGCGACAGATTCAGTACATCGCCAAACTGCTGTCAAAAATGGACATCGAACCCATCACCACGATCATCGACAGCATTGATGCCAGTACTGGAGTCTATGTGGCCAGGTTTCATCAACTGGAACAGTGGCGCGAAAAACTGATCGAAGGCGACGCAGAAGCCATGTCTGAAATCTGCTCGCAGTATCCGGATGTGGACCGGCCCCGGCTTCGTCAATTGACCAGGCAGGCCGCTGAGGAGAAAGCCCGCGACCAGCAGGGTGCCCATTTCAGGAAACTGTTCCAGTTCCTCAAGCAGCTGGATGACTGATCAGAATCCAGTCACAGCAGTTTTCGCTGCGATCTGAATGGCATCTCCCGGCGAATCCGCTCCAGATCCCCGTAATCCAGTACGGTCGTCAGGACACCCTCACCTTTACCCAGTTCACCCAGCACCTCCCCCCAGGGCGAAACAATCATTGAGTGTCCATGGGTGCGCCGATGAGAATCATGCACGCCACCCTGGCAGGCAGCCACCATAAAACAGGTGTTTTCTACTGCCCTGGCCCGAACCAGCAGCTCGAAATGGGCTTCACCGGTGACCTCGGTAAAAGCAGAAGGGACAGCGACCAAATCCACCCGGTTCTCGAACAGTTGCCGGTATAACTCGGGAAAGCGCAGGTCGTAACAGACCGAAAGCCCGACTCGCCCCCAGGGCAGATCCAGCCATTGCACCGTATCGCCCGGCTCGAAAGTGTCGGACTCGCGATAGGCACCCTGGTTGTCCGCCACGTCCACGTCGAACATATGAATCTTGTCATATCGGCCGGCAATCTCTCCCCGTGGATTAATCACAAATGACGCTGCGCGAACCCGCTCTTCAATATGGCTGCCATCCGGCCTGACTGATACAGGACAGGTACCGCCAAAAAGCCAGACCTGATGTCGACCTGCCATCTCCCGCAGAAACTCGAGAACAGGACCGGTTCCATCAGCTTCTGCTTCTCCGATCGTCCGCGGGTTATCAGCCGCCAGCGCGGCAAAGTTTTCCGGCAGGAAAATCGCACCGGGCTCGCTTCGGGCTGCCTCGGCGATCAGCGCCTCCGCTCGAGTGAGGTTCGGGTCAACGGCACGGCTGCTGACCATCTGGACAAGTGAAATTCGAAGCAGCCTGTTGCCGAGCGCATCAATCACTGTGGATCCGACTCCCGGACCTCGTCATTGAAAATCGTCACGAATTCAATGACAGGCTCATCAATGGTGCCGCTGATTTTGTACTTGGCACTGCTCATCTGGTCTATCTGGTTTTCAAACACCTTCTGCGCAATGTAGACGCCGGCACCGGCAAGCGGTCCCGTTGCGATAGCGCTGTAGGCTGCATACCAGGGCAGTGTGCGGCTGACCGGCAAGGTAACAATCATGTCATTGTCCAGCGCCTGGGTGTTCAGATCCACCGATCCCCCCACCGTGAATTTACCCCCGGAACCCTCTATCACGATGCGCTCCTTGACGTTGATCTCTCCGCCATTGAACGCGGCAATGCCTTCTATGTCGTCGAACTCCAGTCCCTGGTCCAGGACATCAGAGAAATCCAGTCGAAATCGCCGGGCAATGGAGGCGAAATCAAAAATGCCCAGCAGTTTCAACGCACCACCGGTCTCTGCCTGGACGAACCGGCCTTTGCCCTTGTGGATCTTGACCTGACCGTGGACAGTCTCAATATCCAGCATCGCGGGCGAACCACCCCAGTCAAGATCAGCACTCAAGCGCATGTCCTCACCTTCCACACTCGACGCATAGCCGAACTGGCGCAGGGCTGCCGCAAGATCATCAATCAGAATACTGCCGGTGTAGTGGCTGCTGTGAACCCCGTCGGTCACCCGCCATTCGAGCCCCGAATCAGACAACATTCGAACACCGGCGGTTTCCGCAGCGAGCTCACTCAGCTTGGCCCTGCCTTCTTCAACCCGGTAAATGAACCGCCAGGCACCATAGTCATCACCATCTATTGTCAGCTGGTCCGTTGCAAAATCAACATCTTCAATCTCCAGGGGATTGACGAGGCCCAGGGGATCCTCGCCACTTTCATCGCCTTCAAAATTGAGCCGCTCCAGGCGGATTTTCATCAGCACACTGTCGTCATCCGGCACGGTGACATCACCTGCCAGCATCTGGTTATCAAGCCTGGCCTGCCAGGCACCATCCCCCCGCGTGACGATCGTACGAACATCGTCGAGTTCGAAGTCAAATAGCTGGAGCTGGCGAATGTCCAGCGTGGCATTATCGACGTGCTCTGCAATCTCTGCCTCTATCGACACGTCAGACAGCTCACCCAGTTCTTCCGTCGCCAGCATCCACGCACCGAAGTCCAGCACATCCAGACCACCGCTCATGCGGATGCCGTCGTAAGTGATGGCGCCCATGTCATCTGTACCAAAGTGTATTCGGCCCCCCGTGGCGATACCGTCTTCGATCTTCAGGGAAGCCTTGATTGAATCGCCGGCATCAATGTTAACGATGAAGCCATCATCCCTCATGAACTGATGGTAAGAGACGGGCATTGCTTCCCCGGCATCCTGCTTGGCCAGGGGGTAAGGCAGATTAATCGTTACACCTTTAAGGTCCGACGTGGCCTCAATGTGCACCTCGTCCTTCTCGCCGCCATATGGCACATGGACCATAGCCTGATACTCAAGAGAACCTTGTGCACGACTCAGAAGCAGTTGATCAGACCAGCGATAGAGGCTATCAGCGGCTATGCTGCCGTCAACCTGAACAGTAATTTCACCCGTATCATCCAGCACACGCGAGGAGATGTGACCCGTGACGGATCGATCAAACATGGTGCCTGTAAAAACCGGTGAACGCAGCCCCTGGTCATCGTCGTAGAAGATGCTGCCGGTTAACCCGGCAATCGACAGATCGAATTCAGGCATGGAGAGTTCCGCATCGGAAAATGTCGCCTCCACACTGGACCTGACAGCCTCTTCACCCCGGTCTCCAAGCGGCACGTCAAGAGCCAGAATGGCTTGCATCGTACCGCTGCCCTGCCAGGCAGCCGCCATATTGGACGTCGTCACCGCCAGGGGCGTATCCCTGAGCACTCGTATGCCATCCTGGAATGGTCCTTCCGCAAGGGCTTTCACCAGTACCGTATCCACGCTGCTGACACCACGAACCGGGACTTCAACACTGGCTGTGGTGATGGCACTGTCCAGAACCCGACCTGTCACACCATCGGACCGAATGACATAGCTGCTGACATGCACAGTACCCTCCAGCTGCTCGATCCTGGGCCAGTCTGGGTGGTATTCCAGCATCGTATCGTCAGCCTTGAAGTAAAGATCGTAGGCCTTGCGAACCCCGGGTGCCTCGCGAAACAAAGCGCCGTGAAATGACAGACCACTTTCAGTGCTCTCGCCACCCTGTATCGCGGATGTCAGCCAGTCAGAAACGTTCTCAGGAAGTGTTGTGGGAATGTATCTTCCCGCGTCAAGCAGGTTCGCATTTTTGATGCCGAGCGTTAAACCCCAGGTATGCCGCATCTTGTCCGGAGGCAGATTCAGATTCAGCTTGCCGTAGGCAGACAGCTCATTGTTGACGAGCTCGATCAGGCCACTGGATACAATCACCTTGTCATCAGCCAGCTGGTAGGCCACACGGCCACGACCGGAGGTGAATGGCCAGGACTCCGGAAACATTTTCAGGAATGACAGCTGGAACGCCTCGTTATCAATATCGAGATAACCCTTGTCGCGTTCAAGAGACAGGAAGCCGTCGAGCCGGTCAATCGCTGGAATGCCCAGGTAAGCGGACATGGAATAGTCCAGGACCGAGGCTGTCAGTCGCGGCTTGCCATCACCCCAGATGACCGCAACGCGACCCAGCCTGCCTCTCGGCGAAATGGATTCAAGCGTCGCCACCAGATTCTGATCAACAAACGATCTCCTGGCCAGGAAGTCTCCGAGCCGCACCAGTTCATCAACACCCAGCTCCCTGATTCGAAGCCCCCAGGTTGTATCGCCTTGATTGCTGTCCAGCGCCAGCTCTATATCCCGAAGTGAAAAATCCAGGTCCGGGGCAACGAACCTGATCTCGGGTATCACCGCTGCAAGCTTGTCCGAGGGACGCCCTTTCAGCCTGACCTGCATGGCAACACTGTCCAGGAGTGCTTCCCGGCCTGCATCCCTGGCCAGCACGATTCTCTGAACCTGGATGTCTCCAGTGAAATCAATATCGAAGTTGTCTATGGTCAGCCAGCCCCGGGCATCAAGACCAGCTTCCTGCGGTCGCCAGTCCCCGGGGATCAGGTCGCCCACGAAACCAGCCACATCGACGTCTACCGCTTCCAGATAAAGCTGGCTGGCAAATCCTGACTGCAGCGGTGATCCCGTGTACTGCCCTCTGAGTGTCAGGCCGTTGTCGTGCCTTGCGCCATCAGACTGCTTGCTGGCAGCCAGGGGGGATTGAGCTTGCGGAGCGCGCTCGGTGTCGCTATCAGGATCAATATCGCGCTCAATGTACAGGGGTAAATCAATCAGCCGACGATCGCCGTCGCGCAGTACCTGCAGCGGTTCATTCTTTCTGGAAACAAGGCGGAGCGATTCCTCCGACAGATCGACGTCAATCTCCACGCCTGCAATCGACACCCGGTCGATATCCGAAATCAGGTGGCTGACCCGCTCCAGGTTGAACCGGGAATCGCCCCTGGGAAATCCCTGCACCCAGAGACCTTTGTCGTCTCTGATAACGGCGAAGCGCAATCCGTCCAGTTCAACTTCCCTGATAGCGGGCGCACCCTGAATGAGGCTCTGCAGCGAATCCAGACGCAATTGAATCCGATCAATCTCGAGGCCCTGCTCGCCATCGGGCTTGATAGAAACATTCGTAGCGATAAAACCCGGATCATAAACCTGCCAGGTACCTTCCAGGCGGGACAGTTCGATATGAGGGAGTCCATTATTTCGCAGGTAGTGTTCAACACGCTCCTGGTTGGCCGCTGTCGAAAAAGTGATAGCTCTGCCGGCGATCAGGTAAAAAACGACCGTGATGAGGCTGATGAGCAGCACCCACCATGCCAATCTGAAAATGCCACCTGTTACCCTGAGTAACATGACCTGGCTACGCTTTCCCGGGTCTGGCCTGTCCCAGCACAGAGACCACGATATCGTACTGTTCCTGCGTATAACCGGGCTCTACCTGGTACAGGATATCGGTACAAAGCGCTTCAGCGAGTTGTCTCACATTCCTTGCTTCTTCATCAATCAGTCGATCAACAACAGACTGGGAGGCCATAATCAGGCACTGACGCCCTTCAACATCACCGGCCATTCGCTGAATCTGCTTGAAAATTTCCAGACAGACTGATTCAGTCGACTTTAGAAACCCTCTACCCTCGCATACAGGGCAGGGCTCACACATCATCTTGAGCAGGCTGCCATAACTGCGTTTGCGAGTCATCTCCACGAGGCCAAGCTCTGATATCTGTGTGATGTTACATTTGACCCTGTCTGATTGCTGACCTTTTTCCAGCGCACGAAGTACCTGTCGCTTGTGTTCCTCGTTCACCATATCGATGAAATCAATGATGACAATACCGCCAATATTTCTCAGCCTGAGCTGCCGCGATATGGCATTGGCAGCCTCAAGATTGGTCCGGTAGATTGTGTCTTCAAGATCCTTTCGACCAACAAAGGCGCCGGTGTTCACATCAATGGTTGTCATGGCTTCCGTCTGATCAATGACGAGGTACCCGCCTGATTTCAACGGTACGTTTCGGTCTAGCGCGGCTTCTATCTGGTCTTCCAGCTGGTAAATATCAAACAGTGCCTCGGCATCGGACATGGCAAGACAGGACAGCTTCCCCGGTATGTAATCACTGAGGAACTGGTGCATGATCTCATGCGTGTCGCCATGGTCGACATGAATGGCCACAGTTTCAGAAGTGATAATATCCCGCATCACTCTCAACGGCAGCGGCAGGTCCCGGTAAAGAATGGTAGGACTATGGGCCTTGCCGGCTTCCTGCTTCACCGTTTCCCAGCGAGTTCTCAGCAGCCCGGCATCCTGGAGAATATCCTCACTGGAGGCATTCTCCGCGGCAGTTCGCACGATAAAACCCTCGTCCTCAAACTGCATCTCCGCCAGGATCAGGCGCAATCTTTCCCGCTCGTCTTCATCTTCAATGCGCTGGGAAATACCAATATGGGAACTGCCTGGCAGATAAACGAGGTATCTTGATGCCATGGACAGGTTGGTTGTGATCCTTGCGCCCTTGTTTCCAATCGGCTCCTTGGTCACCTGCACCAGCAACTCCTGACCTTCATGCAGCAGCGTGGCGATCGCGGGGTACTCAAAGTCTGGCTTCTTGTCGAACACGCCGTGGCCATCCACCAGGTCCGTTACGTGCATGAAACCGGCACGTTCCTCACCGAAGTCGACAAATGCACTCTGCATACCCGGCAAGATCCGCACCACCCTGCCCTTGTAGATGTTGCCTACTGTGCTCTGCGAGTCTGTCCGCTCGATGAAAATTTCCTGCAGCAGACCCTGTTCGACAACGCCGACTCGAGTCTCGTTGGCAGCGACATTGATAAACACTTCTTCAGCCATGATGACTGTCCTTGATGAGATTTGGCTGGCTGGCAGTAACGCCCAGACAGGCGACTCCATGCCTGCGCAACAGTTCAATAGTTTCCACGAGCGGCAGTCCGATCACATTGCTGTAACTGCCATCGAGCGAGACGACAAACACACTGCCAATACCCTGTAATCCATAGGCACCGGCCTTGTCCACAGGCTCACCGGTTGACCAGTAAAATTCAATTTCTTCCAGGCCCAGTTCACGAAATTTCACTGACGTCCTGACACAAACCGTATCAATACCCAAATCGCTCATCACGGTAACCCCGGTCAGCACCTCATGAGTGCTGCCGGACAACGCCAGCAACATCAGAACTGCATCCTGCCTGGACACTGGCTTGCCCAGGATATCCTGCCCGAGAACAACCGTGGTATCGGCAGCCAGTACCACTGTACCAGCCTCGTAACCGGCGTTTGCCTTTTCCGCAGACAGCCTGGTCACGTATCGATCCGCACGTTCTCCAGGCTGAACCGATTCATCCAGATCTGCCGGGCGAATATCGAACTTGAGACCCAGCTGTTCCAGCAGTTCCCGGCGCCTGGGCGAACCGCTGGCAAGAATCAGGCACGGTCCTGCGGCCTTCACGAGATCGTTCATGAAATCCCCGATTTCCTGCGAACAGAGCGCAGCAGCATGAATATCCAGGGCCAGATCAGCGCACCAGACAAAGCGGGCAGCAGATACCACATGTTCCAGGACGAGAGTCCGGCAAGGTTCTCGATCCAGAAGTTAATCAGCTGGTTCAGGCCCATGAAGGCAAACAGAATCAGTGACTGCTGCCAGACGGTAAACATTCGGAGTCGCTGGTACAGATTCAGTGCCACATAGGCCAGGACAACGTA
>JAQCAK010000044.1 GCA_027621895.1 Pseudomonadota bacterium
TCCTGACCCGGGTTTTTCTGCAGCGAAAAAGATCCTTCGCCGGAGGAAAAACCACAGGTATCAGCCTCAATGAATGGCGATTTCTGACCCCATCAGGATCGCAGTGATTCGAGATCAAACGCCGCAAAGAATCGCCTCACCTGCGCGGCATCACCTTCTATTGTTACCCTGCCCTGCTCCAGCGCTGCACCCAGCGTGATCTTCTGTGCCAGCAACTGCGCCCAGACATCGTGACCCAGCCGCAACAGGCTGTCGGCGCTGGTGCCGTCCGTTGGAATCGCCACCTGGTCGCGGAGCCTGAGGCCGGCAGTTTCGCCCGTATCAAAATGCCAGCGGACCTCATGCAGCAGTCCCCTCGCACGTGCCGGATCAAGCATAACGCGCAGGACCGGAACATAAGCGCCGGGTTCGGCCGCCAGTACCTCATGATAGCTGAAGCGATGGGTACGATGACGGGAAAGATCCAGCTTGCCGTCCAGCTCCAGGGCCCGGGTGAGCAGCCAGTTGCGAATGTTCGCTGACGTGGTTCGACGGGCGACTCCGCGCAGCGCAGTGGCCAGGCGATTTCTATCCCCGGGTTCATCACCTGCCTGGACCAGCCAGCTTGACAGTTCGATCGCCCAGCGGAAGTCCAGCGCTTCGAGCGCCTCATCAACCTGGTGCCGCACCGTGTCTTTTCCGCCGAACCCGCCGATCAGTCGCGCCGCCCGGTCTGCCGGCGGCAGCGGAAAGAGTTTCGCCGGTTCCTCATCAAACCAGCCGAACAGGCCGGCGTGAATCTGGCGCACGTGATGCTCTACCAGTCCATAGAACTGCCTCGTGAAATAGGTCCGGCGAAACCGTGCCGGCAACTGGACCGCGCCGGTCAATTCATCCAGGGTCAAACCCTGGTTAATGCCCCTGACAGTCTGGTCCCACATGAACCGAATGGAATCACTGAAGTCAGCGATGATCCCGGCGATTTCCTCCCTGCCCGCTACCGGCGGCCCATGGGTGCCGAGCAGCTGTTCGATGGGCAGCGATTCCAGGTGGGAAAAGCCTTCCAGCAGAATCCTGGGATCACGGTACTCTTCACCGCGAATCGCAAAGATATTGAAGAGCGCTGGCCAGACCAGGTTATTGACGCAAAGATTCAGCTCAGGGAACCAGATAGTGATGGAATCCGTGGCATCTGACGGTGCCGGTGTCATCTCGACTTGCAGCCCGGCGATGGTGAACGACACCGGTGTTGAAAACGTCTGGTTCGCCGGTACATAGCCGTGAGTATAGGGTGCGTGGCCGGGATTACGGAAAAACTGTCCCAGGCCCACGTTGATCAGACCATCCTCGCCTGATGCAGGCAACTGAACACCGAACTGGTGAACCAGGCCTCGAGCGGACCGGGGCCCGATTTCCCCACCGAAGCGCTGCAGATTGGCGGCGATACCTTCATGCCCGTAGATCGGCAGTGTTGCATCACCCGCTTCATCAAGAATCGCCCGCGTACCCCCCACGTAATGAAAATGTGTGTAGATGCATGCCACAACCGGCAGGTCGGTGACCTCTCGCAGCGCCGCAAGCGCTGCCTGCATTTCTTCAACACACTCGCCGGAATCGATGGCAATGATCCCCTCGGGTCCGCGGACAAAGGTCTGGTTTGAGAGCCCGTTGCCGACGAAGCACCAGGCATTGTCACCACAGGTGTAGAATCTCGTTTCGAGAATTTCGGAGTGCCCGATGAGATCGGGATGCCCCAGTTGACCATTCATATGCCGGGCGGGACTGATTGCTTCAAAGGAATCCTGCAGATACATAACGGGGCCTCCCTTAACCACTGGTTTAGACAGCTTACTTCAGTTTGGCGGTGATTCGGAGCAGCGGCAGTTCCAGCGTCGCCGTCACCCCGGGACAGTCTTCCCTGTTGGCGATGGACAGTTCGCCGCCATGGAACCGGGCAATGGTTCTGGCGATATACAGCCCCAAACCCAGGTGATCCCCCGTATCATCCGGTCTGAGTCTGACCATGGACTCGAACAGCAGATCCGGATCTTCGACCTCAAGTGGCGGGCCCGCATTGAGAACCCGCAGAAAGACCCGGTCGTTTTCCACGTTCAGCCGGACTCTGACGGGATCCCCGGTGGAGAAGCTGACTGCATTCTCGATCAGCTTGTCGAAAAGTTGCGCCAGCAGTTCCGGGATGCCGGTGACCGGCACGTCGTCTGCCTCGAGGCCCAGCAGGATTTCCTGGTGTCCATAGGCGGTACGGTAGCCATCCACACAGCCGCGAACCAGTTCAGCCAGGTTGAATGATTGCACCTCATCCTCGTCCAGGGCTTCTTCAAGTCGCCGCGCCTCCGCCATCTTGTTCAGAATCCCGTTCAACCGACTCACACCCTGGAGCGCGCGTTCGACATATTTCGAGCGCTCCGGTTCGTCGCTGGATGTCTCCAGACGTTCGAGGGATGACTTTATGATGGTCACCGGCGTTCGAAGTTCATGATTCAACCTCGAGGCCATGCGTTCCAGGTACTCATTGTAGTGAGTGACGCGGTCCGCCCGTGCCAGCGCGGCTCGCGTTTGCTGCGACTGACGCCGGCTGACCTGGAGCACCCACAGCAGCAGAACCGAAAGACACCCCGCCAGTATCCCCGCGGGAACCATAAAATACCGACCAGGAGAGGGAGGCTGATAATCAGACTTCAGGTGCAGGGTGCCAAGCCGGCCGGACTCCCTGACGATGGGCACCGAGACCTCCAGCAGATTCTCATCGGCACCCGCATTTTTATAACCGGCCAAATACTGCCCAGCGGATCCCTCGATGCGGATCTGCCCGTCAAGCAGATCCATCAGCTGCTCCAGTGGTGTGGGAGAAGCAAGAAGTTCACCCAGCGCCGCGCTGTCACGGACGTGACTCAATCCCATCACAAACCGAATCTCACGGGCTGATGCGTCGTCTACATCCACGATGACCGAGGAGAAACCCTGGGTCACCAGGGTCCTGGGCAGCCGGAGCTCCACATTGTATCCGCGTTCCGTCGCCAGCCATCGACCTCGAATCTCCTGCACTTCGCGCAGCGCCCGGCCGGTTTCAGGAGAGACCTCCCAGGCAACGATCTCTGCAGGCTGAAAAGCTGCCAGTGTGAACTTGCGGAAGCGGCCACTGCCATCAATACCTGCCAGCTGGATATGGTCATTACGGTGCACGCTGAGGCTGTTGAGGTCGCGATAAACCACGACGTCGTCAACGACCTTGAAGATCAGGTACACACTGTCCTGGTCAGTACCAATCCGGAACTCCGCAGTCAAAGTCTCCCTGCTGTACGGAAAAAATATTTCAAGCAGGTGATCAATGGAAAGCTGTCGAGGAGCGGCTGCCGACCAGTCATCATCCCGTCCATCAAGCGCGACCGGCACGCTGACAGCTTCGGCAACATACTGGTAGCGATCACCAGGCAGGGCCACCGAGTTCAGAAAGCGCGCATCTCCAGCCAGCACGCGGGCCAGGGAGACGGCTTCCTGCTGGTGACGCGAAAGTGCAACTTCCCGACTCAACTGGTCAACCTGCCTGCTGAGCACCAGCAAAGCCCCGCCGATCAGCAGGACCGCGATCAGCAGCACACTTGCCAGCTGAACCACGACGGAAAGCCTGGCAATACGCTCCATCACGGATCAGGATTCCAGCGATAGCCCATGCCATATACCGTTTCAATACGATTGAATGTCGAATCAACGCTCAGGAACTTGCGCCTGATTCGTTTGATGTGGGAAGTCACCGTGTTCTCATCGACAACCATCTGCGAGTCCTGCATCAGTTGCTCCCGGGTTTTTACGTGCCCGGCCCGCCTGACCAGCGAATGAACCATCCAGAACTCGGTTAAGGTCAAATCAATTCGCTGTCCCTGCCATGAACAGGCCAGCCGGTCGGCATCGACCTCAAGAGAACCCTCGGTCAGCAGATCCTGGCCGGATGAGTCACTGTTCAGGACATCAACACGACGAAACAGTGCGGCCACCCGGGCCGTGAGATGCGGCAGGCTGATATCCTTGGTCAGGTAGTCGTCTGCTCCCATGCGCAGACCACTGACGATATCAATGTCATCATCCCGCGCGGACAGGAAAATAATCGGCAGCGACTGCGACTTCTGTCGCAGCCACTGGCAAAGCGCAAAACCACCATCGATTTCATCACCCAGGCCAATGTCAATCACCACGAGATCAGGCAGTCTTGACTGGAAAGTCTGCATGGCATGATGCCTGTCGCGGTATCCGTCTACCCGGTAACCCTGGGCAGTGAAAGCATCCGCATAGTTCTCCCGAAGCAGATTGTCGTCTTCAACAATGGCAATTCTGTAAGTCATTCAATGATCCCGCCCGGGGTTCTGGATATCGCTCCACCATACGCACTCTTATCAGAGGCGACATATTCTCGCCACAATTGAAAAGTTTCTGGCCACGAATGGAGCCCTAAGATGCCTGAATCACCTGCCTTAATAAACCTCACGCATCCCAGGATGTGAATGAAACTCAACAGATTCTTTATCAATGCATGAGGTAACACGATGAAATTAAAAACACTGGTAGCCGCGGTGGCACTGGCTTCCGTATCACAGCTTGGCCTGGCCGCAGAAAACAAGGACACCAAACGCTCAGCCGCGGCAGGAATGGTCGTGGGCGCGCTGGTGGGTGGCCCGGCAGGGGCGTTCGCCGGCGCTGTTTTCGGTGGCGAGGTGATCGGCCGATGGTTCAGCACACACAGGGAAAATCGCACCCTGGCGATTGAACTCGCCGAGGTCAGGGCCGTTCTCGACGACGAACGCCGGCAGAATGACGCCCTGGTGAGCGCGCTGAACCAGGATCTGGACAAACTGCTGGCGATACAAAGGGACGCCTCGCAGCACATCAATCTGCCAATACAGTTCCGAACCTCGTCCAGCGACGTGGAACCGCAGTACCAGGCAGACCTCGACAGGATCGCCGGCGTGCTTAAACGCAACCGCGATGCGAGAGTCACGCTGGAAGGATTTGCCGACAGGCGCGGCGATATCGCGTTTAACCAGCAACTGTCCGAAAAACGGGTCGAAAGCATTCGCTCATACCTGCAGCAAAAAGGGGCTGACCGACACCAGATTCTGACGTTGGCATACGGGGAATCCCGCCCTGTCTCCAGTGAGGAAACCCTGGAAAGCAATTTCTTCGACCGCCGGGTCGTGGTCGAATTAAACATGAACACTGACCCGCAACTGGCCACCCGCTGAAACAGGCCGAGAAGACAGGGGCCGCTCACAGCGGCTCCTGTCTGATTCTGCCGATAACCACCAGCCTGAGTGGCCCGGGCTTTACCGAATCCAGCGGATAGCAGGTCACCAGCGCCAGCAGGGATGCGCCCTGTTGCTCATAGCGCAGCCCGGGCTCTGTTCGAACATCCACGACCCTGATGTCTTCAACCTGGTACTCGAACTCGCCCTCGTGATTCTCCAGCCTGATGACATCATCAATTTCTACCTGCCCCAGGACGTTGAAATGCGTATCCCGGTGGCCTGCAATCACCGTTGCACCGGGCTGGCCTGGTGCAGACGTACCCGAGATCAGACCGGGCCCGAAAGCCAGCGAGGTCCCGTGGGCGCCTGCCAGCACATAAAAACCATGGTGTCTGATACCGAGTTTCGCCACCGGCCAGCTGTCTGCCCAGGGCCAGGGCTTCTGCTGGCCTGGATAAGACGACTGCTGCCAGCTGCGTTCAATCAGCCACTGGGCCAGGACTGCCTTGGCATGAAGCAAACCGGCATGCGTAAAACAGCACAGCGCAACCATCAGGCAGGCGCCCGCCAGGCGCAGCGGCCAGGATCGCAGCGCCATCACTGGAATGCACGAACACGCTGAACAAACTCTACCAGGGCGGTCGCCGCCGCAAGCAGCAACAGGATCAGTCCAGCACGAACAGCCAGCCCGGCATGGGTGCCTGTGACAGGATACATCGCCTGCCCCTGGGGCAGCAGGTTGGACACGGTGCTCAGGGAAAGCGATTCGGTGTCCAGGCGACTGATGAATTCCTCGACGGCGACCAGACTCGTATGCCTGGACACCAGGTGATGGGTCAGCGCCACATCGATGATGGCCTGGCGCACCTGTTCCGGCGGAGCACCCATCACGCCTGACCAGTCAAGTGCATCGATCCTGCGTCTGCCCCACAGGGAACCGATGCCTTCATGCTGCGAGCGGGTCGTCAGGTCAAGACTGCGGCGCCAGGGTGAACCCGCGGTCACACCACTGATCTCCAGGCTGCCAGAAAGTCCCGCACCCTTGCCGACAACGACCACAGGCTCGCCGTCGTACAGCGCAGGCATTTGCCGGGGATACTGTTCAACGGCCCCCGGCCAGTCAAGGCGAATCCCCGCAACCAGCGGCCGGTCAATGCGTCGGAACAGGGCACCAATGCTCGATACAATCTCTCCGGGATCACCGATATGCACATAACTGCCTCGACCATGCAACGCGGCCTGCTGCATGAAACGTGTATTGGGTGCAGAACCGATGCCCACGGGGTAGAGATGAGCATCACCAATGTCCCGGCTGATCTCCCGGAACAGCAGATCCTCACTGCCCACCGCCCCATCAGTAATAAACACAATGTGCTTCAAGGCATAGGGTGAAACAGGTTCTTCCATGGCAACTCGCAGTGCCGGCAGCATTTCGGTACCACCATCTGCAGCCAGTTTCGATACCCACTCCCTGGCCTGATGCAGATAAAAGGCATCCACCGGCTGGGGTGAATCAAACAGCCTTCGCCAGCCGGTACTGAACGCGATGATGTTGAAGTGATCTTCCGGACGCAGCTTCTCCAGTGCTTTCAGCAGGCCTGTCCTGGCCTGGACAATCGAGGTTCCCTGCATTGACCCCGAGGTATCAATGACGAAAATCACGTCCCTGGGCAGGTGGGCAAGCTCCGCCGAGTCTTTTGGCGGCATCATCATGACAAGCGTGTAGGCCTCGCCCGCGATCTGTTCCGAGAAAACAGCCGCCTCCGGCGCCTCGCCGGTTTCCGGTCGCCAGCGAAGCAGGAAGTCACGATCCATCGGCACTTCCCCCTGGACCAGGCTGATCTCATAGCGACCGCCCTGACCGTGAACGGCAATATCGTGGTAGGGGCTCTCGATCTGCGCCAGCGGAAATCCTGCATCCAGGTTGATGCGAATTGATACAGGATTGACTGTTTCTTCGCTTGAGTCGCTGGCAGTTTTTTCAGACGAGGTCATGAACGAGGTCATCGGACCAGCCTCGGCACCCGCGGGGTCGAAACGCGGCGTGAAGGTTAACGGCAGGCGGATTGAGAACTGGTGGTCAACATAGTCAGCGACATGAACATATCCGAGGCGGATGTTGATGGTTTCCCCGGGGGCAATATTGGCGACTGTCTGTCTGAACAGGTCAGAGCCTGCCTGTTCTGTGAGGCCCGCCCTGCGCCCCTCCTGCTTCGCGGTTTCATAGATTTTTCGTGCCTGCAGTTTTTCCCGGATTTCGCCGCGAATTCGGCGATCACCTGTCTCGATCTCCATCTCAGCCACGGCAGCATCTGCCGGTAACGGCAGGAGGTAGGTCGGCTCCTGCCACTCATCGGTCTGGTTCACGAACTGCTGTGTCATCACGACGCGGCTGACCATTCCGCTGAGCCGGACTTCGACCTTCGAGCGAAGATGCACCGCCCGGGACTGAATCCCGGCGCCGGACTGGAAAACAACCTGCCCTGATCCCGTCTCACTGACAGGTCCGGCCACCGCAGATCCGGAGGACAAACCAATGAGACAAAGGACAAACAGAACAATTGTGGAATGGGTATCGGGATAACACTGGATACCTGACATGAGAGACCCCTGCTAATCAGAAGCCCTCTATTCGAACCGACCGGTCAGGCCGGGGGGTGGCCAAAACCGGTCAGCATGGTGATGAAATCTGGAGAAACGCTGAAAGCGCTAGATCCCCGCTGCCACCAGGATCACCAGGATCCCGAGGCTGAACATCACCCACATGGCGATCGGGCTGAACGCGTCGTCCTCCCAGTTATCCTGGATATTCTCCTCGGCAGGCAGGAACTCAATCCTGACACCCCTGTCCCGGTCACGCCTGATCGCTTCATGGATTTCATCTTCGAACAGTCTCCGCTGTGCTTTCGTTATCGTACTCATACCTTCGTCCTCGTCCTTGTGAAAGTCGAAGCGGTTGTCCTGGAAACGCCTTCCTGAACAACCACGAGAGCAGCATCGCGCTTTTTACCTGTCTTGCTAAGCGGCGTTGTCGATTTCTGTGACAGGAATCACATGGAGACGACGCGCTGCCGACGAACGGTCAAAAACCGCCGTTGAGTCTGTGAACCACGTCACAGCATGCGTCACACAGCGGAAGGCCGGACGTTCAGAAGAAACCGAGGTATTACTCAGGTAGAAGCGAATAGGTTCACATCAGCCAGGCAACTAGAATCCCCGCCATCAACTTTGACCGATTCATACCTAAAAGCGAGCCAATATCATGACGATCAATCAATCAGAACAGACCCGGGAATCCGCAAAAGCAGCGATTGTCCCTTTCAGCCAGCGCCTTGCCCAGTGGATCGATGATCCCTTTGCATCCGCCCTGCTGGCCACAGCAGCCACCACCACAGCGATCTGCTTTGTACTGGGTGGCATGGGGATCATTAACCTGATCCTGAACTAGGCTGTTCGGATCGCCGCTTCACTGGCGATTCTCTCAAGCATGGTCCCATTCGGTGTGGACAGGGGGATCGATCGGATTGTCAGCATCCCTGGCTGAAAACGGAAAAAACCGCATCGGTCACCCCTCCCCGCACTGGCTGGCGAATATCGACCCTATTCTGTTCGCCTCCGTTTCTTGTCACGCTGTTCCGTTAATCCGGGTGCCGGGTCCAATACACCGGCGAGGGAGCTGCTAGAATATCGCAGCACCCATTCGTCGTTCTGCTGCTGTTCCTCATGTCGGAGTTTCCACTCACCATCCTCGCTGGTCGCGATGCCATAAAGCGTATTGAACGGGACGGTTGGTCACCTGAACTGTTTACTGCCCTGGTGGGCGCGTCCGGTGGTGCCAAGCTGCTTGGACTCACTCACCTGGATCGCTTTCTGTTTGGTGACTATCTGCAGCAGACCTCGCATCGAATGGATCTCTATGGATCATCGATCGGCAGCTGGCGACATGCGGCTCTTGCATCACCCGAACCGCTGGCAGCGATCACCGGTCTGCAGGACCGCTACCTGAACCAGCAACGGGACGAAAACGACCGTCGCAAACCCCACGAGGTGGTCGATGAACTGTGTGACTGGGTACTGGACAGCATCTGCTCAACCGAAAACGCATCGCATATCTGCAATCATCCCCGGTTTAACACTCACATTGTGACCGCTCGCGGCCTGGGCCTGAACAATGCACAACGCAGCCTGCGCCTGGGTCTGGGGATGGGACTGGCTGCCATCCGGAATACGCTGAGCCGAGAGCAGCTGGCAAAAAGTTTTCAACGGGTCGTGTTCAGCAC
>JAQCAK010000045.1 GCA_027621895.1 Pseudomonadota bacterium
CAGACAGCCAGGCATGGTGGCCAGCCGACTGGGGTCACTATGGCGGACTCATGATTCGAATGGCCTGGCATGCTGCCGGCTCTTATCGGATGGCAGACGGCCGCGGCGGGGCGGGTACAGGGAACCAGCGTTTCGCGCCCCTTAACTCCTGGCCTGACAACGTGAACCTGGACAAGGCACGACGCCTGCTCTGGCCGATTAAAAAGATATACGGTAACCGGATCAGCTGGGCGGATTTAATGATTCTGGCCGGCAACATCGCCTACGAGTCCATGGGGCTGAAGACTTACGGCTTCGCCTTTGGCCGTGAGGATATCTGGCATCCGGAAAAAGACATCGACTGGGGCAGTGAGAAAGAGTGGCTGGGTGCCAGCCGATACCAGGATGAGAACAGTCGGGAATCGCTCGACAACCCGCTGGCGGCGGTGCAGATGGGGCATATCTATGTCAATCCCCAGGGTGTTAACGGTGAGCCTGATCCGCTCAGGACAGCCCGGGACGTTCGTGAAACATTCGCCCGAATGGCAATGGACGATGAGGAAACGGTCGCACTGACCGCCGGCGGCCACACCGTGGGCAAATGTCACGGCAATGGCGACGAGGGGCTGCTCGGGCCGGATCCGGAGGCTGCAAACCCCGAGGATCAGGGCTTTGGCTGGCTCAACAAGTCCGGCCGTGGCGTGGGTCGCGACACAGTGACCAGCGGTCTTGAAGGTGCCTGGACAACAGAACCCACCCGCTGGGACAACGGCTATTTCTCGATGCTGTTCAATCATGAATGGGAGTCCCGCAAGAGCCCGGCCGGTGCATGGCAGTGGGAGCCTGTTGATATCAGTGAAGAGGACATGCCCGTGGACGTTGAAGACCCGACGGTTCGACGCATGCCCATCATGACGGATGCCGACATGGCGATGATCAGGGATCCTGCCTATCGGAAGATTTCGGAGCGCTTTTACCAGGATCCTGCCTACTTCTCTGAAGTCTTTGCACGGGCCTGGTTCAAACTGACTCATCGTGACATGGGACCTAAAGCCCGATACATCGGACCCGATGTGCCCGCGGAAGATCTTATCTGGCAGGACCCGGTTCCTGCAGGTGCTACTGATTACGACGTGGCCGCGGTGAAATCCCGGATCCTGGAGAGCGGGCTGACGATCAGTGATCTGGTATCAACGGCCTGGGACAGTGCCAGGACCTACCGGGGATCAGACATGCGAGGTGGCGCTAATGGTGCACGTATTCGGCTTGCACCCCAGAAAAACTGGGCCGGAAACGAGCCTGAAAGACTGGCCAAGGTGCTGAAAGTGCTGGAAAACATTGCACACGAAACCGGGGCCAGTGTTGCTGACGTCATCGTTCTGGCTGGCAATGCCGGGATCGAGCAGGCCGCTGATAAAGCCGGATTTGATATTACGGTGCCATTTTCTCCTGGTCGGGGCGATGCTTTAGAAGAGCAGACGGACGCTGATTCCTTTGATGTGCTTGAGCCGCTGCATGATGGTTACCGGAACTGGTTGAAGCAGAGCTATGCCGTCAGCGCTGAAGAACTGCTGCTTGATCGAACCCAGCTCATGGGATTGACCGCGCACGAAATGACGGTGCTGATCGGCGGGATGCGGGTTCTGGGTACCAACCATGGCGGAACCAAACACGGTGTGTTTACTGATCGTGAAGGTGCCCTGACCAACGATTTCTTTGTGAATCTCACGGACATGGCTTATGCCTGGGAACCTGATGGAGAAAACCTGTATCGCATTGTTGATCGAAAGACAGGTGAAACCCGCTGGACGGCGACTCGAATTGACCTGGTGGTCGGCTCCAATTCGATACTCCGCGCCTACGCTGAGGTCTATGCCCAGGATGACAACCAGGAGAAGTTCATTCGCGACTTTGTGTCTGCCTGGAACAAAGTCATGAATGCTGATCGATTCGATCTCTGCTGACAGCTTCCCGGGCTGGCTTTCAAGTCAGTCCGGGATGACCGGCGTTGTCGAGGCGGTCCAGGGAGCAGGCGAGGGTGCTGGCGTCCTCCAAATGGCAACCTCTTCGGTCATGCGTTAGAGTAAGTTCAGCGTATGCTGCTCAGGGTGTGCGCATTAGTGATGCCAATCCCCGGGAGTTGAGATGGGTAAAATCAGCGTTGACACCAAGGTGGATTTCCAGCGACAGCTGGAGCGCAGAATTCAAAAAATCGAAAAGGGTGACTCGCTGCGACAGTTCGCGAGCCAGTTCTTTTCCCAGGTTCCCCTGGCTGAGGTTAAGACGAAAACCTGGGAGTACGTGGAAAGCGTGCTGCTTTCAGCCTGGTCCTTTTACAAATCCTTCGATGGAAATACACCCAGGGTCCGCGCCTTTAACCCCACTGAGAAGACTCACGGCTACCTGCATGCGCAAACCATCGTCGAAGTCGCATCCAGAAATCTCCCTTTTTTGCTCGACTCAATCCGAATCGAGCTGTCATCCCGCGGTATAGCACTGGTCGACGTTGAACAGTGCATGTTGAATGTGGTGCGCGCCAGCAGCAACAAGATCGTGATCAATGATGGGGAGCATGCCAACGAATCCCTGATTCACCTGGAAGTTGACCGGCTGGCGAATCGAAAGGAGCTGGAAAAGTCCATGACAGGATGTCATTCGCCTGGTGCAACGGGTCGTCGATGACTTTGGTCCGATGCCCAAGCAACTGCTGCTCTGGAGCGATGAGGTCGGTTCGGGTGGTGACCTGTCGAATCCGAAAACCGCAGAGGCTTATCAGTACCTGCAGTGGATGTATGCCAATAACTTCACGTTTCTCGGCTACGAGGAATTCAGACGCATCGATGGTCAATGGCAGGTTGTAAAAGGCAGCCCGCTGGGACTGGCACGACCCAGGTTCTATGTTTCAGGTCAGCCCTTTTCGGGCGTAAAAGGTATCGTGAATTTTTCGCGGTCACCACTGAAGAGCCGGGTTCACAGGCCGGCCCATTTCGATCAGCTGCTGATCCAGCTGCCCGGCAATCCGGACGTCGCCTGCCGATTCGTTGGACTGTTTACCTCGAGTGTCTTTAACCAGAGTCCAACCGATATTCCGCTGATCCGTCACAAGATTGAACACATATTTGAGCATCTCGGGCTGTCACCAGGCAGCCACAAGGGGCGCCAGCTGAGCAGGATCATCGAAGTACTGCCTCGCGAGGAACTGTTCCTGGCCAGCACCACCGATCTGACTTTAATGGTCGAGAGAATCTATGCGTTGCAGGAAAGGCGCGTTGTCCGCGTCCTCGCCCGACGGGATGCGAGTGGGCATTTCGTCAGCTGCCTGGTTTACGTACCGCGAGACACTTATGACACGGCCCTGAGGGTTCGAATCCAGAGTCTGCTGGAAGAGAGTTTCAACGCACTTGACTCGGATTTTTCAACTTTCTTCTCCGAATCTGCACTGGTTCGGACGCACTTTCTCCTTCGGCTGGACCCGGCGTGTACCAGCAGTGTTGATGTGGATGAGCTGGAGTCAGTCACTACCGAGTTTACCCGGAACTGGGAAGACGATCTCAGGAGTGTCCTGATCACGGAGAAAGGAGCGGTTCGTGGTGAAGAACTGTTCGAGCGGATTCGTGGTGTGCTGCCTGCCGGCTACAAGGAAGATTACCGGCCTGTCACGGCCTATCGGGATCTGGAACAGGTTTTCTCGCTGGAGGATGAAACCTCGCTTCGGGTGTCACTGTATCAGTCGAGAGTCGGTGATGAGAGTGAAGTTCGCTTCAAGTTGTTTCATCGAGGCGATCCGCTGCCGTTGTCAGACATTATTCCCATTCTGGAAAACCTGGGCGCGAGAACGCTGGAGGAACACCCCTATGAATTCTGGCTGGATGATGGCTGGGTCTGGATACATGATTTTGTACTGGAGCTCCCGCTGGGACCGGTTCAGGAAATTGGTGCGCTGAAGGGGAACTTTGAAGAAGCTTTCCTTGAGGTCTGGAATGGCCGAAAAGAAAATGATGCCTTTAATCGCCTGGTTACGCTGGCAAATATTCCCGTACGTGAAGTCTGGATTCTGCGCTCGTACGCTCGTTACCTCGGTCAGTTGCAGGTCGGTAGCAGTCAGCAGTACATCGCAGACTGTATGCGACGTTACAATGGCATTGCCCGGCAGTTTATCCAGCTATTCAGGCTGAGGTTTGACCCCGGGATCAATCGAAAGCGGGCGATGGAGGATTCCCTGCGCCTGTCAGAAGCCATTCTCAGCGAGATAGAGCGCGTTGAGAACCTGGCCGATGACAGAATTCTCAGAAGCTTCCTTGAGATGGTGACAGCGACCCAGCGCACGAATTTTTTCCAGCCGGGTCAGGATGGGGAGTACAAGGAATACCTGTCCCTGAAACTGTTGCCGGAAAAGATATCTGAGGTCCCACTGCCACGACCGAAGTACGAGGTGTTTGTTTACTCCTCACGGGTTGAAGGTGTTCATCTGCGCGGTGGCAAGATCGCCCGCGGGGGTTTGCGATGGTCAGATCGAACTGAAGACTATCGCACCGAAGTGCTGGGGCTGGTGAAAGCCCAGCAGGTAAAGAACTCCGTGATCGTACCCCTTGGCGCCAAGGGCGGTTTCCTGCCTAAACGGCTGCCTGAAGGCGGGAGTCGTGAAGACATCATGGCAGAGGGTATTGCCTGCTATCGCATTTTTATCCGTGGCCTGCTGGATCTGACGGATAACCTGGTGAAGAACCGGGTTGTACATCCCAGATCGGTTGTGCGGCACGATGAAGATGACTACTACCTGGTGGTCGCCGCTGACAAGGGCACGGCAACCTTTTCTGATATTGCCAATGAAGAGGCCCGTGGCTACGGGTTCTAGCTGGACGATGCTTTCGCATCAGGTGGCAGCAACGGTTATGACCACAAGCAGATGGGGATTACGGCGCGTGGGGCCTGGAAGTCTGTAGAGAGACACTTCCTCGACACGGGTATCCGCGCGGACCAGGATGAGTTCTCAGTGGTCGGGATAGGTGACATGTCCGGCGACGTCTTTGGCAACGGCATGCTCATGTCCGAAAAAATCCGTCTCGTCGGTGCATTCAATCATCTGCATATTTTTGTTGATCCTGAACCGGATGCCGCAGCGGGATTCAGGGAGCGCCAGCGTCTGTTTGAACTGCCCCGGTCGACCTAGGCGGACTATAACGCCAGTCTGATATCAAAGGGCGGTGGTGTTTTTTCCAGGGCGGCCAAGTCCATTGCAGTCAGTCGCGAAATGAAAAAGCGATTTGATATTACCGAATCAAGCCTGACACCTAATCAACTGATTCGCTACCTGCTGAAAGCCAGGGTAGATCTGCTTTGGAATGGCGGCATTGGTACCTACGTCAAAAGTCGTGCTGAGTCCGATCTGGATGCCAGGGACAAGTCCAATGACCCGATCAGGGTACATGGTGCCGAACTGCGCTGCCGGGTCGTCGGCGAGGGTGGCAACCTGGGACTGACTCAGCTTGGCCGTGTCGAGTACAACCTGGCGGGCGGCATCTGCTTTACCGATTTCATCGACAATGCGGGTGGCGTCAACTGCTCTGATGCCGAGGTGAATATCAAGATTCTCCTGAATCAGCTGATGGAGTCAGGAGAGTTGACAGAAAAAGGCCGGGGAAAGCAGCTGCACATTATGACCGATGAAGTGTCATCCCTGGTGCTGGAAAACAATTATCGGCAGGCGCAGGCCATTAACCTGATGCAGCACCAGGCCGTGCGGCGCAACTTTGAGTACGTCCGCGTCATGGAAGGGCTGACTGAACGGGGCTACCTGGATCGTTCCCTGGAATTCCTGCCGGACGATGAAGAAATCCAGCAGCGTCTGACCCGGCATCAAGGCTTGACGAGTCCGGAGCTGAGCGTGTTGACCAGTTATGTCAAAGGTGCACTGAAGGAATCGCTGTCACGGGTCGACTTCCAGGACAGCTACATGACCCGGGAAATGTTTACCGCTTTTCCTGAACGGCTGGTCAGTAAATACGGGGAAGCCCTGCGGGGTCATCGGCTTCGACGTGAAATCGTGGCGACCCAGATAGCCAACAACATGATCAATAACATGGGTATCAGTTTTGTCTCCCGAATTGGCGAGACCACCGGCGCATCCAGACCCCAGATTGCCCATGCGTACATCGGGGCACGGGATATCTTCTCGATGGAGGAACATCTCGACACCCTGCGCAGTCTGGATGGCAAGGTGCCGGCTGAGACGCTCAAAGAAATGAATATGGACCTCATCCGACTGGTCAGTCGTACGACTCGATGGCTGCTCAGAAACAGAAGAGACAAACTGGACCTGGGAGCAGAAGTTCCCCAGTACCGCAAAGCGCTTGCCGCACTGATGAAGGACTGGGAGAGCATCGTGCACGGGGAGGCCCTGAAGGACTGGGAGCAGGCGACGAAACTGCTCGTCAGGGAAGGCGTTGATGAACAGATGGCCGGATTCTTTGCGGCGACTCATCAGCTGTATGCACTGATGAGCATTGTTGAGGTTGCAAGCCTGACCGGTGAATCCACCAGCCGGGTCGCCAGCGTGCTGTTTGAAGTCGGAGAGCGGTTGCACATGCACTGGTTCAGTCGCCAGATGCATGAGTACCAGGCAGCCAGTCAGTGGGAAGCCCTGGCTCGTGAATCACTACAGGATGACCTGAACTGGCAGCAGGCTGCCATCGCGATGGGGGTTGTCAACGAGGGTGGTGGCAAGTCTTCAATAGACAGCCTGCTGGACCGCTGGCTTGAAAAGCACGATGCCCTGGTGCAGCGCTGGATGCAGATGCAGGCGGAAATCCGGGCGTCTAACACGCGGGATCTCTCAATCTATACGGTGGCGATCAGGGAACTGATGGATCTGGCGCAGTCCAGCCTCGGCACGGCTGCCCGGCTTGGACAGGCGTCGGGCAAGCGTTAGTCATCTTGATTTGATCAATCTGACGATGTCAGGTCTTGCTGCTGTTCATCAAGAAGTTCGTTGATGCTGCCAAGACTGCGCCAGAGGATGAGCGCAGCCACTGGGCACAGTATTGCCGCGCAGAGCGCGATGGACTTTCCGATCGCCGCGTCATAGCCAAATACATAGTCTGTGGCGAGTGCGATGACAGTCGGCCCGAGTCCCAGCCCGATCAGGTTGGCAGTCAGCAGGTAAAGCGCCATCACCTGGCCGCGCATCTGGTTGGGGGTCATGAGTTGTAAAGCGCCACCGGTGATTCCACCCTGGAAGGCAGAGAAAAAAATGGCCAGGGACATGAATATCATGGCGAGGCGGTCGTCGGAAACAAAACCCAGCGCGATGGCGCAGGGTGTCATGGCGACCATGCTGAACAGGATAACTTTCAGGTAAGCGTCCTTGATGCCCCGGCTCATCATTTGATCCGCGACCGTGCCGGCCAGCAGCAGGCCTGCTGAACCGGCGCCAATCATGATCAGGCCGAAAACCCATCCTGCCTGGGGTCGTGAGTAGTCAAACAGGCGGATGAAGTAAGTGGGTCCCCACAGGTTCAGGGCATACACCACCATGATAAAAACGGAAATTCCAACGATGTGGCCTGCGTAAGCACGACGACGATCCAGAATGTACCTGACGACATCCCGCAGCGGTGGGTCGGCGATGTCGTCGGACACGCCTTTTCTTTCAGGTTCCCTCACGGTCAGCGCGACCAGTGCCGCGACAAAAAGCCCGGGAAGGCCAACGATAAAGAAGGTCAGCTGCCAGCCCTCCATTTCGCCCAGAAAGGGCAGCACGATCTGGTCCATATTCTCGACATAACCGACGACGGCACCACCGACCATGTAGGCGAATCCTGACCCCAGGGTGACGCCGATCATGTACACGGACAGTGCTCGTCCCAGCAGTGTTTTCGGGAAGTAATCGGTGATCATCGAGTAGGCTGCGGGTCCGAGGGTGGCCTCACCGACACCAACACCGACCCGCGCGGCAAACAGCGTCCAGTAGCTGTGGGCCAGCCCACAGACTGCTGTCATAAAACTCCAGACTGCGATACCGATCGAGATCAGGTTTCGTCGATTTCCCAGGTCTGCGATGCGTGCAAGGGGCAGGCCCATCGCCGCGTAAAACAGCGAAAACGCCAGCCCTGCCAGGAGGCTGTACTGGGTATCGGATATCTCAAAGCTGGCGCGAATGGGGCCGACCAGCAGCCCCATGATCATTCGATCCAGGAAGGAGAACATCTGCGCAATGAGCAGAACGATAACCACATACCAGGCATAGGCGAGGCTGGGCTTCTGGCTCATCGGAAGTCAGCCGGCGACAAGATCGCGACCTGCCACCATGTTGCGCAGCTTGCCGAAGGCGACCTCGCGGGTCAGGTACTTCATCCCGCAATCAGGCGCAACCACGATGCGTTCGGCCGGCAGAAATGCCAGGGCAGCCTGGATTCTTTCGGCGACGATCTCGGGCGTTTCGATGGTGGTATCGCGCAGGTCGATCACGCCAACATGTACGCGCTTTGTTGGCAGTCCCTGGAGAATATCCAGCTTCAACCGGGGCTGGGCGCATTCGATGGAAATCTCGTCTGCAGTACAGGCGTCCAGTTCATCCAGAAATGCATAGCCGTCGGGCTTGTCCGCTACATGCTTGCCGTAACCAAAGCAGACATGCAGCACCGTGGTGCCGGTTGCACCTTCAAGTGCCTTGTCGATGGCCTCAACCGCGTATTCCCGCGCAGCTTCAGGTCGGGCCTGAACGTAGGGTTCGTCGAGCTGAATGATATCGATCCCGGCAGCGAACAGGTCTTTCATTTCCTCATTCACAGCAGCCGCGTAGGCCATCGCCAGAGATCCATCATCGGGGTAATAGTCGTTCTGGGCCTGCTGAGTCATGGTGAAAGGACCCGGCAAAGTCAGTTTGATCGGCCTGTCCGTATGGGCCCTCAGGAACTCGACAAACTGGACTTCCACTGGTGCAGCGCGACGAATCTCTCCGGAGACCCTGGGGACCGGCACGGCCTTGCCGGTTCGGTCGATGGCCTCGCCCGGGTTGTCCAGGTCGATCCCGGACAGGGCATTGGCGAAGCGGTTGGAGTAACTCTCGCGGCGCATTTCTCCATCAGTCACGATATCCACACCCGCCAGGTGCTGGTCGTCCAGGGCGATGCGGGTGGCGTCATTCTGGGCTTCCTCGAGGTACGGGGCCTCGACACGCCATAAATCATTCAGGACAACGCGGGGCGGTAGTTTCTGACCGAGACGGGACTTGTCTATCAGCCAGTCCGGCTGGGCATAGCTGCCAACCAGGCTGGTTGGCAGGTTTCTGAGCTTCATCTTTCCCTCCTCGATGCCGCTGTGTGTTTGCTGGTTCGTCAAGCTATCTTACAAAAACCGGTTGCGTCAACAACTCGTTGTGCTTCTCTGAAACTCACAGGGTCGAGTCCCGACTGGCTGCAGAGGTCTGGTCCTCTCGAGGGTGATTTTTTCTGGAGACATCTGATGCAGTTAATGTAGGATAATCAATCAAGTTATTTGACAGAAATGCCGTG
>JAQCAK010000046.1 GCA_027621895.1 Pseudomonadota bacterium
ACCCGGGCATCCCCGGCAGATATGACCAGGCACAGCTGAGAATCGACGACATGGTCTCCCGGTTACAGGCAGAGATTCCGGCAGGGCTGAGAGAACCGGGAGAAGGCCCGAGGCTGCACGAGGCGGACTTCCTGTCCAGTTACGGAGAGGAGGCTTTCAGGCGGGATGTCGACCGGATCAAGGACTATATTGTTGAAGGTGACGTCATGCAGGTGGTGCTGTCCCAGCGGATGTCCGTTGGATTCGAAAGTGAACCATTGAACCTGTATCGCGCGCTGCGTTCCCTGAACCCCTCGCCTTACATGTACTTCCTCGACCTTGAAGATTTCCAGATTGTTTCCTCGTCACCGGAGATTCTTGCCCGACTCGATCACGGCGAGGTAACCGTCAGACCCCTGGCAGGTACGCGGCGTCGCGGTCATGATGAGGCAGAGGACCGGTTTTTCGAAAAGGAACTGCTGGCCGATCCGAAAGAGATTGCGGAACACCTGATGCTGATAGACCTCGGGCGCAACGATATCGGCAGGATCTGCAAGACCGGCTCGGTCGAGGTATCCGAGATGATGATGATCGAGCGCTATGCCCACGTGATGCATATTGCATCCAACGTGCAGGGCAGGGTCAGGGAAGGGGTCAGTGCCATTGATGTTCTTCGAGCGACCTTGCCTGTCGGGACGCTGAGTGGTGCCCCCAAGATCAGGGCCATGGAAATCATTGACGAACTGGAGCCTGAAAAACGCGGCATATTCGGTGGTGCAGTGGGTTACCTTTCCTGGAATGGCAATATGGATACCGCGATTGCGATCCGGACAGCGATCCTCATGGATAACCGGCTTTACATTCAGGCGGGTGCCGGCGTGGTCGCCGACTCAGACCCACGACTGGAATGGAAAGAAACCATCAACAAGGCCAGGTCCATTTTCCAGGCAGCCGCGATGGCCGAGGCAGGCCTGGATCTCTCCGGCGTTACACCGGAGAATCAGCGTGTTTATGACCACCGGGAGATGCGAGCCGCCGCCGGAAAGGAGGATTCGTCATGCTGATCATGATTGATAACTATGACTCTTTCACCTTTAACGTCGTGCAGTATCTGGGCGAGCTGGGTGAAGAAGTTCAGGTTTACCGGAATGACGAGATTTCCCTGGCTGCCATTCGCGATCTTGAACCCGCGGGCATTGTAATCTCCCCGGGACCCTGCACGCCCAATGAAGCAGGTATTTCCATGGAGGTCATTCGTGAACTCGGGGATACCGTGCCGATACTTGGCATATGTCTGGGTCACCAGAGTATCGGGCAGGTATTCGGTGGCAGGATCGTCAAGGCCCGGGACGTCATGCACGGCAAGACATCGAAGATTTATCACAGGGGCGAGGGGGTGTTTGCCGGGCTGGCGAATCCGTTCACAGCAACCCGGTACCACTCACTGGTTATTGAAAAAGCCACGCTGCCGGATTGCCTCGAGGTGACGGCCTGGACCTGCCTGGACGATGGCAGCGTCGATGAAATCATGGGGGTCCGTCACCGTGATCGGCCCGTTGAAGGCGTGCAGTTTCATCCGGAATCCATTTTGACAGAGCACGGACATGATCTGCTGCAAAACTATCTGAACTGGAAGGAGGCATTCAATCATGAACATGCCTGAGGCTATTGCCGCGGTGATCGCCGGTACTGATCTGCAGAAATCAGAAATGAATGATGTCATGCGTCTTATCATGACCGGCGAGGCCACGGATGCCCAGATCGGCGGATTCCTGGTGGGGCTGCGAGTCAAGGGAGAGACCGTTGACGAGATCACCGGTGCGGCGGAAATCATGCGGGAACTGGCAACTCACGTCGAGGTTGATCCCACGGGGCTTGTGGATACCTGCGGTACCGGCGGCAGTGGTTCCAACAAATTCAATGTCTCCACCGCCAGTGCCTTTGTTGCGGCTGCAGCGGGCGCGAGGGTTGCCAAACACGGCAACCGGGCTGCTTCCAGTAAAAGTGGCAGTGCCGATTTGCTTGAACAAGCCGGCGCAGAAATCATGCTGACACCGGCGCAGGTGGCTCGTTGTATTGATGCAGTTGGTGTGGGGTTTCTGTTTGCGCTCAGTCATCACGCTGCGATGAAACATGCCATCGGCGCAAGAAAAGAACTGCTGGTGCGTACAATCTTTAACATGCTTGGGCCGTTGACCAATCCAGCCGGCGCCCGGCGGCAGCTGATGGGCGTCTACGATGCCCGGCTGGTGAAGCCGATAGCCGAGGTGCTGCGCAACCTCGGCAGTGAGCAGGTGCTGGTTGTACATTCAGCGGATGGGCTGGATGAAATCAGTATTGCAGCTGAAACACGGGTGGCTGAGCTTCGGGATGGAGAGATCATCGAATACGAAATCGCACCGGAACAGTTCTCCATCAAACGCGCTGACCTGGCGCCGCTCAAGATTGCCAACACGGAAGAAAGTCTGGTGCTCGTTAAAGCTGCTCTTGATGGCAGCAATGAAGCTGCCAGTGACTTTGTCGCCCTTAATGCGGGAGCAGCTATCTATGTTGCCGGTATTGCAGGAACACTCGAACATGGCGTGCAGATCGCACAGGATGTGATCGGAGGTGGTCTGGCCAGTGAAAAGATGAAAGAGTTCGCTGAGTTTACACAACAGGTGAAGGCTGTCTGATGACGGAGGATATTCTTTCCAGGATTGTGAGTCGCAAGCGTGAGGAAGTGTTGGCCCGGAAACGCAGCCGGACGATTGCTGATCTCAAGTCAGCGATCAGGTCGCAGCCCAGGGCCCGTGGCTTTGCGGCAGCCATTACCAAGCGGATCGGACGTCGACAGGCCGCGATCATTGCCGAGATCAAGAAAGCCTCGCCATCCAAAGGTGTCATTCGCGAGGATTTTGACCCGCCTGCCATTGCGGAAAGCTATGAGAAAGCCGGCGCGGCCTGTTTGTCAGTGCTGACGGATGTGGACTTTTTCAAGGGTTCCGATGAATACCTGATCATGGCCAAGGCAAGCTGCTCTCTGCCGGTATTGCGCAAGGACTTCATGATCAGCGCCTACCAGGTATATGAAAGTCGGGCGATTGGTGCTGACTGTATCCTGCTGATTGCATCGGTCCTGGATATTGACGAGATGCACGAGCTTTACGACATCGCAAGGAATCTCGGTATGGATGTCCTGGTCGAGGTGCACAACCGGGCAGAACTGGACAAGGCGCTGACACTCTCGCCGAAACTGATCGGCATCAATAATCGAAACCTGAAAACTTTTGAAGTCGATCTGAACACGACGCTGGACCTGCTCAAGGATGTGCCCGCCGATGTTGCCGTGATTACGGAGAGCGGTATCCATCAGCGCGCCGACGTTGCTCGAATGCTTTCCAGCAATGTTTATGGCTTTCTTGTCGGCGAGGCTTTCATGCGGGAACCGAAACCCGGGCAGGCGCTGGAAAACCTGTTTTCCTGAGATCCTCAGCGCGTCCCGAAAACAACCATCGTTTTACCCTTGACCGAGACCAGTCCCTGGTCTTCAAGGGTTTTCAGTACGCGGCCGACCATTTCCCGGGAGCAGCCTGCATGGCGACCGATTTCCTGCCGGGTTATCTTGATCTGCATGCCGTCCGGATGAGTCATGGCGTCAGGTTCGTTACAGAGATCCAGCAGGGTTCTTGCGACGCGACCGGTGACATCAAGAAATGCCAGATCGCCTACTTTCTGGGTGGTTTTCCCCAGCCTGTCGGCCAGCTGGGTGGCGAGTTCGAACAACATGCCGCTGTCCTGTTTGCTGATCTCAACGAACCTTGTGTAGCTGAGTTCCGCGACCTCGCACTCGGTTTTCGCCTTGACCCACGCGGTGCGGGTTCCCTCGCCGAACATGGCCATTTCGCCGAAGAAGTCACCCTCATTCAGGTAAGCGACGATAATCTCTCTGCCGGTGTCATCTTCGATTAGAACGGTCACCGAACCCTTCGTGATGTAGTAGATGGAATCGCTCTCTTCTCCCGCATAGATGATCGTGCTGCCACGCGGATACCGCCGCTTGTGCGCGGAGGCCAGGAATTCATCCATATTGCCCAGGGTGGGTGAACCTAATGTGAGGCTGACCATGTTGTCCCACTATGTGCGTTATTGTGAATAGGTTACGTCGCGTGTTGAACCAATACAACCTGCAAGAAAAACCGCGGTGCTGCGCCCGGTTCGCCGCAACACCGCGCTGATTCCGGCTGCCAGCCCGTTTGTCATTTAAAATGAAGGCTTGTGCTATGCTCTGCGGCTTTTCGAAATGACCTTTTTACAGTTAAAGGAGCCCTGGGCAGAAAATGAAAGCAAGTGTGAGATGGCTGGGCGACGCCATGTTCCTCGCGGAGTCCGGCAGCGGGCATACCGTGACGATCGATGGGCCGGAATCAGAGGGCGGTCGAAATGTGGGCGTGCGCCCCATGGAGATGATGCTTATGGGGCTCGGTGGATGTACCAGCTTCGATGTCATGATGATTTTGAAAAAAGCACGTCAACCCGTGGAAGACTGTATCGCCAGTATTGAGGCGCAGCGGGCCGACGAGATCCCGAGTGTCTTTACTGACATACACATCCATTTCGTGGTTAAAGGCAAAGGACTCAAGGAGGCACAGGTCAAGCGGGCGATTGATCTCTCTGCCGAGAAATACTGCAGTGCTTCCATCATGCTGGAGCGTGGTGGCGTCAAAATCACCCATGACTACGAGATTGTTGAGACGTGAATCGGCCCGGCAAAACATCAGGAATGAGGCATGTTGCGCTGTTTGTGACAGCTTTCGAGGAGACCGAGCATTTTTACACGGCACTCATGGGTATGGAGGTTGAATGGCGTCCGGATCCCGATAATGTCTATCTGACCAGCGGCAACGATAACCTGGCACTGCACCGGGTAGCGGAAGCAACCGGGCCGGGACAGCTGGATCATATCGGGTTCTTTATCGACGAGATGGATGCAGTTGATCGCTGGTTTGATTTCCTGAAGTCTGAAGGCATTCGAATGGCCACCGAACCCCGCACGCATCGCGACGGTGCACGTAGCTTCTACTGCCTGGATCCTTCAGGTGTCAGGGTACAGATTATCTACCATCCGCCCATCGCAGAGGGGCACTACGGGTCGTGACTCAGAACCAGTAGGTTGTTCTGGTCATGGTTCTGCTGAGCAGGGTCATCAGACGCTTGACGGGTGCCGGGAAGTCCACACCACCGTGGCGCAGGGCGGTCGTGCGATGTTGATCCTCATCTGCTTTCATCTGCTCAATGATCGCGCGCGACCTCGTGTCGGTTTCTGGCAACTGCTGCAGATGCGAATCCAGGTGGCGTACGACCTGTTCTTCCGTGGCGGCGACAAATCCCAGGTTGACCCTGTTGCCCATGAGACCTGAAACCAGACCCCCAGCAAAGCTGAGTCCGAAGAACAGCGGGTTCAGGTAGCTGGTGTGAGTATCAAGTTCCTCAAGTCGATCTTCGCACCAGGCCAGGTGATCCTGCTCTTCCCTGGCAGCCCGTTCCATCTCGTGGCGGGTGGCGTCATTGTCTGCTGTCAAACCCTGTCCCAGGTAGAGCGCCTGGGCGCAGATCTCTCCGCAGTGGTTAACGCGCATCAGGCGACCCGCCTGGCGCCGTTCGGCAGGTGAAATCGCTGGGTCAGGCAGGCCCGCTGCTGGATTGGGTCGATCTGACTGTCTAACCCCGGACAGGGTGCGCAAGGCCCGATCAAAATGAATGATGGTTCTGTCCAGGGACGGCACGCGCAGCGCGGGAAGGCTCATGACTCTCTACGCTCTCTTGAGAACGTAGGCCGTAAAGCCTTCTTCGTTAAGCTGGTAGGCCCCCAGCTCGGATCGCTTGCCACCATCGCAGGCCATCACGTAAATGGCATCTTCCTTGAGCTTTCCAAGGTTCTTCCGAAGCAGCAGCAGCGGCACGTTAAGGCTGCCGGGAATTTTGTCGTCTTCGACTTCTTTCGGTGTCCTGACATCGATGATGTAGGTTCGCGGGTCCCCCTGGGCGATCATCTCTTTTACTTCGTCCATGGTGACGGTCTCGATGACCGGACTCATCAACAGGCTCTGGAAATCGGGTTCCGATAACCGCATGAGTGTGCCGTTTGTCGTCATGGTGACCGTGGCGTTTCTGGGTGCGTCACTGACCAGCGCGTCCTGGCCAAAATTGTCACCGGGTTTCAACTCGGCCAGCACCGCTGTTTTGCCACCGGCAGATCGCTCTACCTTGGCGCGACCTGCCTGGATCACGTAGAAAAAGTCACCTAGCTCACCCTGGGAAATGACAACATCGTTTGCCGAGTACTTGACCTCTTCGAACTTGCTGAACAGGGTCTGGATGTTTGCCGGTGGTATAAATTCGAACAAGGGGGAGCTCAGCAGGGTGGACATCCAATCGATGCCGTCTTCCACGTCTTCTTCCTGCGCGCTGGACGAAGAAGCCGAACCTCCACCCATATGGACCGCCATGAGGCTGCGGTCGCTGACCAGTACTCTCGAGTCCTCAGTGGTCACGGCGGTGAGTCGGTGCGGGGAGTTATTGTGGATGGGATGCCGGGTGGCATCTTCACCGGCTTTGCGGTTCTTGGCTTCAAACTTTTCGTCGAGCAGGTCGACACTGCCTGCAACCAGCCAGTAGATCTTGTCGTCCACCTCGTTGCGCTTGAAGAGCATTTTGCCCTTGGGCAGGCTGGAAACGGATGACTGATCAAGTACAGCCTTGAGGTCGCCTTCGCTCAACTGGTTGAAGGGAATCAGTTTTTTAATGAGTTCGATGTCTTCGGCTTTCACCGTGATCCGTCCTCTGCGCACACGCGATGTTCGAAGGGGGCCGCATTATAGGTAATTACCGGCCCCTGCGCATTGCCACGCTGGTGATTCATGAGTCTGTTTCCCGGTTGCTCTGGTCCTGGAGCAGGCGTGTGCCCTGGCGGTGAAAAAAGCTCAGTCCGTGCTGCTTCAGGGTTCGGGTGACCACGCTGTGATCCTGGTCATCCAGCGGGCCGATCATGACCGCGTAAAGGAAGCTGCTGTCGCCGGCACGTTTTTCGATATGGGGTGCCAGTCCCAGCCGGGTCAGGGCAGACTGCTGCTGTTCTGCTCCCTGCAGGTTTTTGTAGAGTCCGACCTGAAGTACCTTCCCGCTATCGGGAAAATCAAAATCAGGGAAATGCCGTTCGATAGGCAGAGCCGGTGTGCTGTCCACGATCTGGAAATTCTCCGGTATGCCAGCTGCGGGTTTGTCGGCCTGGAATGACGCCGCCAGGAACAGCAGGAAAGCGGCTACCGCGGCAGCGCTGCTGTACTGCCAGATGCCTGTCCGTTTCAGCTCTGGTGGACCTGAAATGCGCTTCGATTCCGCCGGTTCTGCAACCCTGACGGCTGCCACTGGCAGGTCAACAGCATCCTCCAGCAGGGGTATCTGCTCGGTCAGATTGATATCCAGGGACATTTGCCGGTTCGCCTGTTCATCCGGGTCTTTGATTGCGCGATTACGCTGTGTATCGTCCGGTCCCGGTACATAGGTGTCGTCGGAGCCCGCACCAGCGGGTACGTGGGTATCAGTATCTGCAATTTTTGCGGTTTTCGGTGCCGATACCACCACGATGGTGACGTTGTCCTTGCCGCCGCCTTCCAGCGCCGCCTCGATCAGGTCATCAACGATCTGCTGGTCTTCCTGACCCTCTCGCATGATGCGTTCTATTTTGTCGTCACTCACACAGTCTGTCAGGCCATCACTGCAGAGAAGAATCTTCTGGCCGGGCTTCCAGCGTTCGCTGATGCTGTCGGCGCGTACGGTTTCAAGTTCCTGGACACCCAGTGCACGGGTCACCGCGTTTTTGCGCGGATCCGATTCAGCTTCCTCTCGGGTGAGTTCGCCCTGGTCGATGAGCGTCTGTACCAGGGAGTGATCGATGGTGATCTGCTTCATGCCATCGGTGTCCAGCAGATAAGCGCGCGAATCACCGACCCAGAAAACGTTGTAGAGACTGCCGTGAGAAAGCAGCAGTACGATGGTGGTACCCATATTGGTGCCCATGCCATCGGTTTCTGCATATTCCTTGATGCGTTTGTGGGCCAGCTCGATGGCCTGATTGACACCGTGACCCTCGCGAATCTGGTGGGTGACGGTGTAGGTCGTAATGGCGCTGGCGACCTCGCCGAAGCCCAGGCCTCCCATACCATCAGCGACGATCCAGAGATCTTTCTCTGCATCGCAGGCGTAGCTGTCCTCGTTATTGTCCCGTACGTTCCCTACATTCGTACCGGCACCAAATTGATGCAAAGGAATAGCTCCTGAGGATAGATAGAGTCGTTCTTTACCAAAAATTATTCTCGCCGAAATCTCGTGAGAAAGCCACCATTCACAATGGTCGACAGCCCGGTGGTATTGAGCTGTGATGCTTAACAAACCGGTGGAAAATCGGCCTGAGTCGCTATTTTCTTTCAACCCAGTCGATGTTCTGTGAAGCAGTCGTTTCATGTCGAGAGAAAATGTTGAAGTAGGAGTCATGTTTGCCGACGTCACGGGCAGCACGCGCCTCTATGAAACACTCGGGGACGAAGCCGCGAACCGTATTATCGGCAAGGTCATTGACGTGATGGCCAAGATCACCGAGGGATACCAGGGTTTCGTCATCAAGACCATCGGCGACGAGATCATGTGCCGGTTTTCCTCTGCCAACGACTGTGTACGCGCTGCCATAGAATGCCAGGAAGAGATCTCTGCCGGGATTCAGGGCGAAGACGTCGAGATTTCCATCAAGGTGGGCCTGCATTTTGGTCCAGCGATACTGATGGATGACGGTGATGTTTTTGGTGACGCGGTCAACGTGGCGGCCAGAATGGCCGGTATTGCCAAGGGTGCGCAGATCATTACGACACAGGATACGGTGTCACTCCTGGACGCTGACCTGCAGGATATGAGTCGTCAGTTTGACCGGACGAACGTCAAGGGCAAGGAAGAAGCCATTATTGTGTACCAGGTGGTCTGGGAAGAGAGCGACGATGTCACCCGGATAGAAATCAACACTGACGACATCGAAGAAGAAATCAAGTATCACGGATTATCCTGAACGAGGATGCCAGCGTTGAGGTAGGCAGCCTGTCTCTGACGACCCGTGCAGGTGGAGCGATAGAAATCAGGACTGATATTGATCCCCGGTTGATCGGGGGCAACCCCAGCAATTCCAGTGGCAGGATCAATATCAGCTCACCGGACGTTTTCCTGGGTGTAGACGGCAAGACTGTCACCATGACAACAGTGGGTGACGCTGACGGTGGTTCCATATCGATTAACGGCGTGAACTCAAGCGGTCTGCCCGACGCGGCAGCCGGCACGGTCCACGTTGCAGGGACAGTCCATTTCGATACCACCAATGGTGGCGGTACGGATGGCGCAAACGTCCGGATTGTGAGCAACGCCGGCGTTGCCGG
>JAQCAK010000047.1 GCA_027621895.1 Pseudomonadota bacterium
TCGTGGAATACTCGGTGTCTTTCTTCCCGGTGCTGGCAATCGTTCTGGTTCTGCGCTCCTTTCTCTTTGAACCTTTCCAGATTCCAACTGGCTCGATGATTCCCACCCTTGAGGTCGGTGACTTCATCCTGGTGAACAAGTATACCTACGGGATTCGCCTGCCTGTCATTGGTACCAAGATCGTGAGTGTCAACGAGCCGGAAAACGGCGATATCATGGTCTTTATCCCGCCTCACCAGAATGAGTACTTCATCAAGCGGGTCGTTGGCGTACCGGGTGACAGGGTTCGTTATCAGGACAAGACGCTGTATATTAATGGCGAGAAACAACCCCAGACGTTTGTGGCGCAGATTCCGCCGGTGAACCCGCAGTTTCTGCTGTACGAAGAAACCCTTGGGGACGCCTCGCATATGATTCAACGAAATCCCTATCGGGAAACCCGGGTGGAAGAATGGGTCGTACCGGAAGACAGCTATTTCATGATGGGTGATAACCGGGATCAGAGCAGCGACAGTCGGTATTGGGGATTCGTTTCAGAAAAGAATATAGTGGGTAAAGCGGTAGCCGTCTGGCTGCATAAGAAGCCGGGTTTTCGACTGCCTGAATTCTCACGAAATGGCTGGATAGAGTAAGGACCCTGATAATGAAAACAACAAATCATTTCCGACTGAATCCGGGCCGCCAGGAAGGTGGTGCCGGCGGTATCATTCTTGCCATACTGATTTTTGGGGCCATACTGACCCTGGGTTCCCGGCTTGGGCCGCTGTACCTGGATCACAACACCATGTCGACTGTGCTCGACAAAATGGCAGAAGAACCGGGCCTGGCGTCGAAAAGTGACGGTCAGCTGCGTGAAATGCTCAAGAAGCGATTCAAGCTGAACAACATCAGGGAGTTCGATGTGAAGGAACACGTCGACTTTCCCAGGAACGGCGAGGGAACTTCCGTGGTTCTGGATTATGAGGTCAGAATGCCGCTCGCAGGCAACGTGGACATGATCGCATCATTCAACAAGACCGTTGAACTGAGAAACTGAACTCGAACAATCGAAGTGTGCCGGTGTCCGGAACCGAAAAACTGCAGGAGCGTATAGGGTACAGGTTCGAGGACCCGACCCTGCTTGAGCAGGCTGTCACTCACCGCAGCTACAGCAACGCCAACAATGAACGCCTTGAATTTCTTGGCGATGCCATCCTCAATTTTGTGATCGCCTCTGCACTGTTTGAACGTTTTCCCGATGCAACGGAGGGTCAGCTTTCCCGTCTCAGGGCGAGGCTGGTCAAGCGGCCGACACTGGCCAATGTTGCCCGGGAGCTGAATCTTGGCGAACAGTTGATCATGGGCGGTGGTGAGCTGAAAAGCGGCGGATTCAACCGCGATTCCATTCTGTCTGATGCGCTTGAGGCGATCCTCGGCGCAATGCTGCTAGATGCGGGTGCTGCCGTCACTTCTGAGCGGATTGTTGCTCTTTTTGAGTCACGACTTGATGAGCTTTCCCTTTCCAATGTCCACAAGGATGCCAAGTCCCGATTGCAGGAATTCCTCCAGGGACGGGGCAAGGCATTGCCGGATTATGTGCTGGTAAAAACATCCGGCAAGTCTCCGCACCAGGAGTTTGAGGTCGAGTGTCGCAGTGGTGAATTGACCCAGGCCGTCAGCGCAAGAGGCACCTCCCGGCGAAAGGCAGAACAGGCAGCAGCTCAGCGAGCTCTCGACCTGCTGGAGAGTGGCTTGTGACAACCCGATGCGGTTACGTGGCTATTCTCGGTCGACCCAATGTGGGCAAGTCAACGCTGTTGAATGCGCTGCTGGGCCAGAAGATCAGCATTACCTCGAAAAAACCACAGACAACCCGGCATAACCTGCTGGGTATTTTATCGGAAGACGATACCCAGATACTGTTTGTAGATACGCCCGGTATTCATTCGGTCGAGCCCAGGGCGATCAATCGTTACATGAACCGGGCCGCTAAAAGCGCTGTCCGTGATGTTGATGTACTGTTGTTTCTGGTGGACCGGAATCGCTGGACTTCAGATGATGAGCAGGTGGCGGAGATATTCAGATCAGCCAGGTGCAGGAAAGTGCTCGTTATTAACAAGCTGGATCTGATGCAGGACAGGACTGCTGTGCTGGCACTGCTGCAGAAGCTGCAGCAGCAGTTTCCTGATGCGGAAATCGTCCCGGTCTCAGCGGAAAAGTCGCAGAACCTGGAAACCCTGCTTGGCGTTGTCAGGACGATGCTGCCGCTGTCTCCCTTCTACTTTGATGAGAACCAGGTGACCGATCGCAGTGAGAGATTCCTGATCGCAGAGATTCTGAGGGAAAAGCTGATGCGGCAGCTGGGAGACGAGTTGCCCTATGAACTGACGATACAGATAGATCGTTTCGAAGATGACAATGGAATTGCGCATATTGATGCCACCATCTTCGTTGAAAAAGACGGTCAGAAACGCATTCTGATTGGCAGAAATGGTGAACGAATCAAGCAGGTCGGCAAGGATGCGAGACTGGACATGGAGCGCACCCTTGATCGCAAGGTCATGCTCACCACCTGGGTGAAGGTGAAGCAGGGTTGGTCAGATGATGAGCGGGCCATGAAAAGCCTCGGCTACGATGATGTCTGACGGGCTGGAACCCGCCTATGTGCTCCATGCCCGACCCTATCGGGATACCAGTGTGCTGCTGGATCTTTTCGGCAGGCATACCGGCCGTTTCGGTGCAGTCGCACGCGGTGCCAGGTCAGACCGCTCGAAGTACCGGGGTCGACTTCAGCCCTTTACGCCGCTACTGGTAGCGACGGTGGGCAGGGGCGAATTGAAGACCCTGACAACGCTGGAATTTCCGGGAAAAGCGTTTACGCCCCGTGGCGATAACCTGTTGTTGGGATTGTATGTCAACGAACTGCTGTACCGGTTGCTTGGCAGTTTCGACCCGGTGACACAGCTTTTTGACGAATATCACGACCTGCTGGTGCAATTGTCGGATCCCGGGGCCGCGGTCAGGGCTGTCCGATGGTTTGAGCTCTGTGTCCTGCAGGAACTGGGATACGGCATCAACTTCGAGTACGACACGCGAACTGGAAACATGATCGCGCCGGAAAATCTCTACCAGTTTGTGGTGGACGAGGGGTTTCACCAGGCGGTTTCCGATCACGCGGACCTGCAAAAAGAGAGCCTGTATCCGGGTACAGAACTGCTGCACCTGGCGTCCGGCAGTCTCGCGGAAGTCGATGAAAAACGTCTGCTGAATCTGACTCGATCTTCTCTTGCGCGACTGCTGGGAGAAAAACCGCTTAAGAGTCGGGCCCTTTTCCGAAGGCAGTCCAGGGCGCAGGCAAGATGATAACGGGTGTAGGCATTGACATGGTGGACTCGCGAAGAATCGCTGATGCCCTCGCGCGCTTTGGCGACCGCTTCATCCAGCGGATCCTGGTAGACGCCGAACTCAGACCGGGGCTGGAAGGCGATCGCCTGACTGCATACCTGGCGCGGCAGTTTGCGGCTAAAGAGGCGATTTCCAAGGCCCTGGGTACCGGTATGCGCCAGGGTATCCACTTCCGAAATCTCGTTGTAACCCGTGACAGACTCGGTGCCCCCCGGGTTTCGCTAGAGGATGAGGCAGCTCAGAGGGCCGCGGCAATCGGTATCAGCCAGGTTCATCTCAGTATTTCGGACGAAGCACCTTATGCCATAGCTTATGCGCTGGCGGTCAAGATCTAGTTGGCTCGCCTTCCAGACGGGCGCGGTGTTCGATGCTGGCACCAGGGCCGGAAAAAATATCCGGGTTGAACCGGGCCCACGACAGCAGCGCGGTGATCTCTCCGTTTAACAGATTCAGCATTGGAACAATCAGTTCAGGTTCATTCTTCAGCGCGATCTCCAGCCGATTTGCCGCGTTGGCCAGCCGGGGTGCCCCGCTGTAGAGCAGTGCGCCATTCAGCCGGTGCACGGCCTGCCTGAGGGCGGCCGCGTCTTCAATACTGGCATTGATGGCTTGCTGGACCGTGGGAAGTGATTCGATCAACAGATCGAAGAGTTCTTTTGCGATTTCAGGTCGCTGATTGGCGTTCTGTAATGCCAGCGTCCTGTCGAAGACGGGAAGCAACTGTTGTCTTGGGGCGCGCATCGGATTTTTGCGGGGACCGGTCTGCACGAGTTGCGACAGCAGCGCGAGGCGCATCGGCTTGATGACAACGTCACTCATGCCAGCCGCGCGATATCGATTTTTCTCTTCCGGTGTAGCATGTGCGGTCAGGCCGACAACGCGGGTTTCCGGATTCTGCGACAGTAATCGGCGAGTCGCCTCAAGGCCGTTCATGTCAGGCATCTGGATATCCATGAAAACCAGATCGTACTGATTGTCAGAGGCGAGTTTAAGCGCCTCGATACCCGATGATGCAGGGTCGGCAGTCAGTCCGAGATCGGATAGTTGGGACTGCAGGAGTTTGAGGTTGGCAGGATGGTCGTCCACCAGCAGAATGCGCTGGCTTTCCGTTGCCAGCGGGGAATGGCTGACCGCTTCGATGGCCTGTTGCAGGTGATCCTGGGTCAGGGGTTCTGCAACAGGCAGTCCATGGATCTCCCGGTCACCTCTGGGGTCATTCAGCAGTAGCAAAGGCAGATTCGACGGTAATGTCTGTCTGAGCGCCTGGTACGCCGCGCAGTGGATGTCTTCGATGATGCAGCAGGCTGCGGTGGTATCCGGACCGGTGACAGCCTTGTGGCCGAGGCGTGCCAGTCTGTGAATCAGCTCGGTTCGCCGTCGAGTGTCCGGAACAATAACAAGGATCGTTTTCGGGCTGTGGTTCAGGGTGGCATTTCGCGAGGCCAGCGCCTGGATGATCAGGGGTTCGTTGCCGACCGCGCCGGCAGCCAGGTCGATTCGGACGGTCAGATCTTCTACAGCACAGGACAGGATCATCGCGGGGCCAGCTGACCTGCTGCCTGCAGATGTAACGCTGCTCCTGCTTCTCTCCGGGTTACTTATGGACGGGCAGTTCGAGAGCAGTTGTTCCATCAACTGGTTGAACAACCCATTGCGATCCAGTTCAAGTTCGCCTGGCAGATCGGCTGGAAAACTCACCCCTGTTTGAAGATCAGCAGCAAAAGGCGCGACTGTCATCAAAGCCTGATCGATGATGGCCAGTGGATCAGACCAGGTGATTTCATGATCAATATTTGAAATCAGCTCGATTCGTTTCAGGGTGTCCTGCAACGCCTCATGCTGTTCGCCCTGTGGCAGCTGATTTTTTAGCTGTTCCATCTGGTGGCGAAGCAGAGACGACCGGTTTCGTCCGTAGAGTGACTCTTTTTCCGGGTTGGCACTGCGGATCGCCAGGCCAGGATTTTTCAGGGCGTCAAGGGCTGGCTCTGCAGTGTGTCGTCGCCACAGCAACATCGCAGAAATGGCCAGAATGATCGCGGACACGATCAGGGCGAGCAGTCCTGCCGGTGCAGAGAGGACTGCGGGCGCGATAGCCAGCAGCAACAGTGCTGGTAATGCAATAGTTAACGCCCTCGGCCAGTGCATGTGTTCAACTTATTCCCGAAGTGAATTTTTATAGACTAACCTGATATTATTGGCGGCGCGAGAGTTCTCCTATCATAGGCCGCCCTGCCCACGCCAGGTAAACCAGTTCAAGTCATGTCTGATTATCCAACCATAGAAGATTGCATCGGTGAAACCCCGCTTGTCCGCCTGCAGCGCCTGCCTGGCGAGACCTCCAACACGATCCTGGTCAAGCTCGAGGGCAATAATCCAGCAGGTTCCGTCAAGGATCGCCCGGCCATCAGCATGATTCAGCGGGCAGAAGAAAGAGGTGATATCAAGCCGGGTGATACACTGATCGAGGCGACCAGTGGCAATACGGGCATCGCGCTGGCCATGGCCGCGGCGATCAAGGGTTACCGCATGGTACTGATCATGCCCGCACACATGAGCGAGGAACGAAAAGCATCCATGGCGGCCTTTGGTGCCGAACTGGTTATGGTATCCCAGGCAGAGGGTATGGAAGGTGCCCGGGACCTGGCAGAGAAAATGGCTGCGGAAGGTAAAGGCCTGGTGCTTGACCAGTTCGCCAATCCTGATAATCCGCGAGCTCACTATGAAGGAACGGCACCGGAAATCTATCGTCAGACCAATGGTCAGATCACCCACTTCGTCAGCTCAATGGGGACGACAGGAACGATCATGGGATGTTCGCGTTATTTCAGGGAGGTCAATCCGGACATTCATATTGTGGGCCTGCAGCCGGTAGAAGGCTCACAGATTCCCGGTATCAGGCGCTGGCCGACAGCCTACCTGCCGAAGATCTACAGCAGTGAATACGTGGATCAGGTGATTGATGTCGAGCAGACGCTGGCAGAAGAGACCATGCGCCGATTGGCAAGGGAAGAGGGCATTTTCTGTGGAGTGTCCTCCGGCGGCTCCGTTGCGGGTGCACTTCAGCTCAGTGCCCAGGTTGAGAACGCCACCATCGTAGCGATCGTCTGTGATCGAGGTGACAGGTACCTCTCAACCGGTGTGTTCAGCAGCAGCTGAACTGCATGAAGTCGAGAGAACCCCAGCAGGTCTCCATCAGTTATCTGTCCCATGACGGATGCGCCTATTCGGAAGACCGTCAAACCGCCGTGTTCGGTGCGTTGCCGGGGGAAACAATCATCGGTTTACCCATGGCCAGACGCCGGAAGAAACTGTACCTGCGAACCACGGTGGTTGAAAACCCGTCCCCGGATCGTGTTGAACCCGTTTGTGAAGCCGCATCGTTCTGTGGCGGATGCAGCTTTCAGCACCTTCGACATGATGCCCAGCTTGGGTTCAAGCAAAACCACCTTCGGGAATTGCTGGCGCCGCTTGAACCCCGTGAATGGCTGTCTCCTGTGCAGGCGTCCCCCTTCGGCTACCGGAGCAAGGCGCGCCTCGGCGTTAAGTACGTTGAAAAGAAGCAGCGGGTTCTTGTGGGTTTTCGGGAAAAAATGAAGCCTTTCATTGCTGAAACCAGCAGTTGTCCGGTACTTCGATCCCCTGTGAATCTGCTGATTGAACCACTGGCGGAGCTGGTTGCGGGATTATCGATTCCTGACCAGATTCCGCAGATCGAATATGCCTCCGGCGATGAGGGATCAGCTATTGTGATTCGTCACCTCCAGGCATTGACGGAGGAAGACCAGCGCAGGCTGGGAGATTTTGGTCTCCAGCATGACCTGCAGATCTATCTCCAACCCGGTGGGCTGGACTCAACTCACAAACTGACGGGCGACTCTGTTGTTGAGCCGGGAATGGACCTGCTGAGTTATCAATTGCCGGACCAGGATCTCAGGTTCTTTTTTTCACCCCAGGACTTTACCCAGGTGAATCTTGAGGTGAACCGCCTCATGGTCAATCGCGCCCTGGATCTGCTTGATCTCTCAGCAGAAGACAGCGTGCTCGATGCCTTCTGTGGAATCGGCAATTTTTCACTAGCCATTGCCCGAACTGCAGGCGAGGTGTTTGGTGCCGAGCAGTCTGCAGGAAGTATCCAGCGGGCTCGTGAGAATGCGCTTGAAAATGGCGTGCAGAATGCGGACTTTCAGGTCATGGATCTGTATGCCGAATCGCTGGAAATGTCCGGTTTTACCGGGGTAAACAAGGTCCTGCTGGATCCGCCCCGAAGCGGTGCAGAGGCCCTTGTTAAAAAAGTTGCAAGCATGGACATCGAAAGGGTAGTGTACGTTTCCTGCAATCCGGAGACCCTGGCGCGAGACGTCAGGCATCTAGTTTCAGCAGGTTTTGATCTCAGGGCGGCAGGGATAATAGATATGTTTCCACACACGACCCATGTAGAATCAATTGCGCTCCTCGTCCATCAGGAGCGCTCCTCGCGATCCGCAAAATAAAACCCTATGGTTAAAGTCAGACAAGAACAGCATCTGCTGGTTGATGGTACGGTCAATCTTGAGCTGTGGTTGTGCAAAATCGGTGAGCATCGCCCAGAGATAAACCTGTCACGACTCAGGGATGTCTGCGAGCTGTCAGAACAGGCAGAAAGCAAGGCGATTGCCCTGAACAGTATCTGGGCGGAAGGCCACAGCAGTTACCGAATTGGTCTCGAGATGGCGGAGATCCTGAATGAGCTGCGAGTTGATGAGGACTGTCTTGTTGCAGCGATCATTTATCGGGCTGTCCGGGAAAACCAGCTGACCCTGAACCACGTCAGAAAGCAGTACGGAGAAGAAGTCGCCCGGCTGGTGGAAGGCGTGTTGAAGATGGCCGCGATCAGTGACATTCAGTTCGGTCTTCACAAGAAAGTGTTCGGTGAGCGCAAAGATCAGTTTGACCAGGCCAGGAAGCTGCTGGTCTCGCTGGTGGACGATGTTCGAATCGCGCTGATGAAGCTTGCCGAGCGCACCTGTGCTATCCGTAATGCAGTCCATTCCAACAATCCCAAGCGCCTGAAACTTGCCCGGGAAGTGTTCGAGATCTATGCGCCCCTGGCCCACCGGCTGGGGATCGGTCACCTGAAGTGGGAACTGGAGGATCTGTCTTTTCGTTTGCTGGAACCTCTTGCCTACAAACGTATTGCAAATCTGCTGGATGAAAAGCGGACGAATCGCCAGGAATATATTGCCAAGGTAGTCAACGAAATTACCATGCGGATTCGCCAGTTTGGTATCGAGGGACAGGTAGACGGAAGGCCCAAGCACATTTACAGCATCTGGAGAAAGATGCGTCGCAAGGGCATACCTTTCTCAGAGATCTATGACGTGCGTGCGGTCAGGGTGCTCGTCAATAAGGTGGATGACTGTTACCGGCTGCTGGGGGTAGTTCACAACCTGTGGCGTAACATCCCTCACGAGTTTGACGACTATATCGCCAACCCTAAAGAGAATGGCTACCAGTCGCTTCATACGGCAGTGATTGGCCCGGAAGGCAAGGTCCTGGAAATCCAGATCCGGACCGCTGATATGCATGAAGAGGCCGAGTTCGGCGTCTGTTCACACTGGCAATACAAGGCGCCGGAAGACAAGAAAGGTTCAGAGTCCTACGAGCAGCGGCTCGAATGGCTGCGACAGATTATCGAAGGGGGTGACGATGATGACGATGCCCCGATGGATATTGCTGATGCAATATCGGTGGATCGTGTCTATGTTTTCACCCCGGAAGGCGATGTGGTTGACCTGATGCCGGGCGCGACTCCCGTGGATTTTGCGTACCGGGTCCATACCGAGGTGGGCCATAAGTGCCGTGGTGCAAAGATTAACGGACGGGTGGTGCCACTGAATACGACCCTGAATCCGGGAGACAGGGTCGAGATTATCGTTGGAGAAGATGCGGAACCACGACGCGAGTGGTTGCATGAGCATCTTGGCTACGTGGCAACCTCCAGGGCCAGGGCCAAAATCCAGAGCTGGTTTGCCCGCAGGGAAAAGCAGAAGAATATCGATGAGGG
>JAQCAK010000048.1 GCA_027621895.1 Pseudomonadota bacterium
CGCCTGGGCCTCGGAGCCTTCTTTCAGCGCGTATTCCTGGTACTCCACCACATTGAGCGGTTCGTTCAGGGTTTCCACCAGCCCGTTGATAAAGGCGTCAATAGGACCGGAACCGACCCCCTGGATTTCCACCTCGTTATCACCGACCTGAATCCGCGCCTCGCAACTCTCGCCGCCGTCGCTCTGGGTGTGAACCTGGTAATCAAGCAACTGGTAGGGTCCTTCGACCTCAATGAATTCATTGACGAATGCATCCCAGATTTTGTCTGCCTTCAGCTCACCCCCGTCCTTTTCCGAGATCTTCTGTACGATCGGACTGAACTCCAGCAACAGGCTCCGGGGCAGGGAAATGCCAAAGTAGTTTTCCAGGATGAACGCAACGCCGCCCTTGCCGGACTGGCTGTTGACCCTGACAGTCTCCCGGTATGACCCTCCCACATCCGAGGGATCGATGGGCAGATAGGGCACTTCCCAGGCGCTTTCACCTCCGGATTCAACAAACGCCATACCCTTGCGAATTGCATCCTGGTGGGAACCGGAAAACGCGGTGAACACCAGTTCGCCCGCGTAGGGCTGACGCACGTGGATGGGTATCTTCGTGCACTCTTCGGACACCGCCACGATTTTCGGCATGTCAGACAGGTAGAGTGCCGGGTCAATACCCTGCGAGAACATGTTCATGGCCATGGTCACAATATCGAGATTCCCGGTACGCTCGCCATTGCCAAACAGGGTGCCCTCGATTCTTTCAGCACCTGCCATCAGGCCCATCTCTGAGGCCGCAACGCCTGTGCCCCGGTCATTGTGCGTGTGCAGGCTGATAACCGCCTTTTCTCGTTCAGGAAGGTGACGGATAAAATACTCGATCTGATCCGCATAAATATTCGGCGTCGCCATCTCCACGGTCGACGGCAGATTAAGAATAATCTTGTTGTCGATCGTGGGTTCCCAGACTTTCATGACGGCATCACAGATTTCAACGGCGAAATCCATTTCTGTTGCCGTGTAGCTTTCCGGAGAGTACTCGAGCGTCACCTGGGTACCTGCCGCTTCCAGTTCTTTCGCATAGCCCTTCACCAGAGCGGTCGCATCAGTCGCAAGCTTGATCACTTCCTCGCGCGACATGTTGAAGACCACGCGACGCTGCAGGGTCGAGGTGGAATTGTAAAGATGGAAGATGACGTGCCGGGCGCCTGCCACTGCCTCACAGGTTCGTTCAATCAGCTCCTTTCTCGCCTGGCAGAGTACCTGGATAGCCACACCATCAGGAATGCGATCCTCGTCGATGATTTTTCTGACAAAATCAAAGTCCGTCTGCGAGGCCGCTGGAAACCCGACTTCGATTTCCTTGAAACCGATTTCGATCAGCAGATCATACATTTTCTGCTTTTCATTGGGCGTCATGGGCTCGATCAGCGCCTGGTTGCCGTCACGCAGGTCCACGCTGCACCAGCGCGGCGCCTGGCTAATCACCTGGTCAGGCCAGGTTCGATCCGGTAACGGGATCGGCTGGAAAGGTTTGTACTTGTGGAACGGCATCTTTTTCACGGCGACGCCCGATACCGGATTCTGTTGACTGATAGATTGATCTTCTGCATTCATTTTGGATGTCTCGGGTAGATTCTTCTGGAACTGCGGCACACGCAGTCGACTCAGCTGTGCAGGATTTAGATGGCCGCCTACAACGGCAGTCGTAGCAGCGCGCCCAGAGAAGACGCAGGCAGTAGCGGCAGAGAATTGCTGCTGGAGAACATGTTGTTAACCGTCTGGTTGTTCACGGTTGGCATGGCCTGCGGTGATCGAGAAGTTAAGGCGGAAACTATAGCGCTCCTGCCAGGTTTTGCACCCCCGCCAATCCATCAGGTCGGCTGAAATGGCGTAAGGTCTGTACGGAAACGCTTGTAGTTGGCGATGTATCCCATGGCGCTCATTGTCAGCCCCTTGATCTGCTCTTCACCCAGTTCCCTGACCACCTTGCCCGGGGACCCCATCACCAGCGAGCCATCCGGTATCTCCTTGCCCTCGGGGATCAGGGCATTGGCGCCGATCAGGCAGTTCCGTCCGATCTTTGCGCCATTGAGAACGACCGCATTGATGCCTATCAGTGAATTGTCGCCAATCGTACAGCCATGGAGCATGACCTTGTGCCCAATCGTAACGTGGCGACCGATGACCAATGGCAGACCAGGATCCGTATGGAGTACAGCGCCGTCCTGAATGTTGGAGCCTTCTCCCACTGTCAGGACGTCATTGTCACCACGCAATACCGCGTTGAACCAGACACTCGCCTCGTTCTCAAGAACCACCGAACCGATCAGCGTGGCATTGTCGGCCACCCAGTAATCCCCGTTAAAAGTCGGTCTTCGCTCTCCCAGTGAATAGATCACGCCCTCTCCTTCCTGTCGTTTTACATGCGATTCATATTGCTTTCAGGCCTCGCGGCAGGCGCACTTTAACACAGCCCTGTATTCAACCGTCCCGGGTCACCGACAGGAACTCGTTAATGATCATCGCTGTCAGACCCCATATCTCATATCCATCGTATTCCCAGGCGGGGACCAGCAGCTGCTCGCCATGCCGGGTCAGATCATCGACTCGAACCGGTGCGGTGGCCATAAACCAGTCGAGGGGTACTTCGAAGACGGACGCTATTTCATCGGGATTGGGAATCACCGGCACCGCGGGTGGCAGCAGACCTACAAAAGGCGTGACATGCAGGCCGTACTTTGAAATGAAAGGTCGCAGCGTACCAAGCACCTGAACACTGTCGGGGCGAATACCCAACTCTTCCTCGTTTTCCCGAAGCGCGGTGTATTCCAGGTAAGGGTCGGTCAGGTCAGCACGCCCGCCCGGGAACGCGACTTCTCCACCGTGGGTACTCAGCGATCCCGCGCGCTCCGTCAGCAGCACCCTGGGTGCGCCTGCCTCGTCAATGAGCGGCATCAGCACGGCCGCCTTTTCCCGCTGGTCATGCGCAGGATCAAGCAGCGTCGGCTGGTGTGCAGAGATCCGGTTTCGTATCAGTTCTATCAACGGACACCCATGGGGCAAATGTTTATACTCGGCATCATGAAATATTGTAGCCAATGTGGCGATCCAGTGATGCACCGGGTACCGGAGGGCGATAATCGTCCACGATACGTCTGTGGCAGCTGCGAGACCATCCACTACCAGAACCCCCGAGTGGTCGCCGGTTGCCTCGTGCATGCCGCCGACCGGGTGCTGCTGTGCCGTCGCTCCATCGCACCCAGGGCCGGTTACTGGACCCTGCCCGCCGGATTCATGGAAAACGGGGAGACCACAGCCCAGGGCGCGCTGCGCGAGACCCGGGAAGAGGCCAATGCCAACGCAGAAATCCTCCACCTGTACACCCTGTTTAGCCTGCCCCACATTTCCCAGATCTACATGTTTTATCGGGCAAGACTGCTGGACGAGGATTTCTTCCCCGGGGAGGAAACACTGGAAACCCGGCTGTTCCGTGAATCCGAGATACCCTGGGACAAGCTGGCCTTCCCCGTTGTCACCGAGACCCTGCGCCATTTCTTTGCAGATCTTCCTGCGGATGAATTTCCTGTGCGAACCCAGGACATTATCATCGACAGAAGTCGGGACCCGATTCGTTAACCCACCCAGACCCGGGCGTTACGGAACATTCTCATCCAGGGGCTGTCTTCGCCCCAGTCATCTGGATGCCATGAGAGCTGGACTGATCGGAACGCACGTTCGGGATGCGGCATCATTGCCAGCACGCGCCCATCCTGGCTGCAGACCCCGGTGATACCGTTGACAGACCCGTTCGGGTTCGCAGGATAGGCGGTCGTCCGCTCGCCAAAGCTGTCGATGAATCTAACGGCGACCTGATCATGCAGCTCCAGGCTGTTCAGTTTCGAGCGGGAGATATCAACCCGCCCCTCTCCGTGACTCACGACGATCGGGAGAATTGAGCCGCGCATACCGCTGAAGAAGATCGATGGACTCTCCTCAATGCGAACCTGCGCCAGCCTGGCTTCAAACTGCTCGGACTCGTTCCTGACAAACTTCGGCCAGGAGCCGGCGCCGGGAATAATGGGCTTCAGTGTCGCCAGCATCTGGCAGCCGTTACAGATACCCAGCGTAAACGTGTCTCTGCGATTGAAAAAGGATTCGAAGACTTCCCGAACCGCAGGCTGGTAAAGAATCGACTTGGCCCAGCCTTCTCCGGCCCCCAGCACATCACCATAGGAAAAACCGCCACAGGCGACCAGACCCTGGAACTCCGCCAGTGTCGCTTCGCCACTGACAATTTCGGACATGTGGACATCAATTGCCGAAAATCCGGCACGGGTAAAGGCAGCCGCCATCTCAAGCTGGCTGTTGACCCCCTGCTCTCGAAGAATTGCTACACGGGGACGAACACCCGTCGCAATAAACGGCGCGGCGATATCTTCATTGATATCAAAACGACATTCGGCCCGAAGCCCGGGATCATAGTCTTCACCGATGGTTGAAAACTCCTGCTGCGCACAAATGGCGTTGTCCCGGAGTTTCTGAATCTGGAAGCTGCCGCGACTCCACTGCCGCTCGAGTTCACTGCGGTAAGACACCATCAGCTCCCGCTGCAGTTGCCTGACCCTGATCTGCTGGGCTTCTGTTACCGATCCGACATCCCGAAAAGGAATTCCTCGCTCCCGGAGAGCAGCTTTGACACCGGGCAGGGCGTCATTGACCACCTGGATGACTCCACCGAGTTCTTCATTGAACAGAAACGGTATAGGCCACTCACCTTCCGGTACTTTGATATCAAGCCCGCATCGCGCCGCAAAAGCCATCTCCAGCAGACTGGTAATCAGGCCGCCATCAGATCGATCGTGGTAAGCCAGAATATCTTCCCGGTGCAGTTGCATGAACTCGAAAAACTGCTTGATGACACCGGCATCTTCAACATCCGGGACTTCTCCCCCGGACTGGTTGTAGCACTGGGCAAGAATGCTGCCCCCGAGACGAGTCTTGCCGCCCGCCAGGTCGATGAGCAGCAGCCGGGTATTTTCAAGCGCATACAGCTCCGGGGTCAGGGTCTCCCTGACATCAATGACCGGAGCAAAGGCAGAGACGATCAGCGACAATGGCGAGGTCACGGACCGGTGTCGACCCTCGTCTTCCCATCGAGTCTGCATGGACATGGAATCCTTGCCGACGGGAATCGATATGCCAAGCTGCGGACACAGCTCCATTCCGACAGCCTTTACAGCATCGAACAGCCTGGCGTCCTCTCCCTCGACACCCGCTGCAGCCATCCAGTTTGCCGAGAGCCTGACATCCTGCAACCGGCCGATGTTGGCCGCGACAATATTCGTCAGCGCTTCTCCCACGGCCATCCTGGCTGACGCCGGGCTGGACACCAGTGCCAGCGGGGTCCTTTCGCCCATCGCCATGGCTTCACCCGTGTGACCCCGGAATCCGGACGCCGTCACCCCAACATCAGATACGGGAACCTGCCATGGCCCAACCATCTGGTCACGGCAGACCAGGCCACCCACCGATCGATCGGCAATCGTGATCAGGAACTTCTTGCTGGCAACCGTGGGATGGGAAATGACCCGGACCAGCGCCTCGGTAAAAGGGACCGCAAGCTTGAGCGGCTCCTGTTCACTCACGTGCCGCTTTACGTCCTTGTGAAGTTTTGGCGGCTTGCCAAACAGCACGGACATGGGAATATCGACCGGCGGCGTTCCCTGGAGATCGTCCGCCACGGACAGGTGGTCCGAATCCCGGGCAATACCCACCACCGCAAAGGGACATCGCTCTCGCTTGCAGATTTCCTCGAACCGGGAGAGATCCTGTTTCGAGACTGCAAGTACATAGCGCTCCTGGGCTTCATTGCACCAGATTTCCAGGGGGGTCATACCCGGTTCTGCACTCGGAATCCGGCGCAGCTCAAAGTCGCCACCGACGCCGCCATCCTTGACCAGTTCAGGGAGCGCGTTGGATAGCCCGCCTGCGCCCACATCGTGGATAAACTGAATCGGGTTTTTCTCCCCCAGCTGCCAGCAGCGGTCAATCACTTCCTGGCAACGGTGCTGCATTTCCGGGTTGCCGCGCTGCACGCTGGCAAAGTCCAGGTCTGCATCACTGGTGCCTGTGGCCATGGATGACGCCGCCCCACCGCCCAGCCCGATCAGCATCGCCGGACCACCCAGGACGATCAGCGACGAGCCGGGATCAATAGGATTCTTGGTGACATGCTGTTCCCGGATATTGCCAAGCCCGCCCGCGATCATGATGGGTTTGTGATACCCCCTGACCTGGCCTTCAAACTCCTGCTCGAAAACCCGGAAATAACCGACAATGTTGGGTCGACCAAACTCGTTATTGAACGCGGCCCCACCGACAGGGGCTTCAATCATGATCTGCAGCGCCGAGGCGATCCTGTCAGGCTTGCCGTACCCTCTCTCCCAGGGATGTACGCCACCGGGAATCCGCAGGTTGGACACGGAAAACCCTGTCAGTCCCGCTTTTGGTCTGGCGCCGCGTCCCGTCGCACCTTCATCGCGAATCTCCCCACCGGAGCCCGTGGCCGCTCCTGGAAAGGGAGCGATAGCGGTCGGATGGTTGTGGGTCTCGACTTTCATCAGGATGTGCACCCGTTCGCGCACTTCCTGGTACTCGCGGGTCTCAGGATCAGGAAAGAACCGGTAACTCCGTGAACCCTGGATCACCGAGGCGTTGTCTTCATAGGCACTCAGAACACCCTCACCATTGGTGACCCGGTAAGTGTTCTGAATCATATCCATCAGACTCAGATCCTCATCCTCACCATCGATCGTCCAGGAGGCCCTGAATGTCTTGTGGCGACAATGCTCGGAGTTGGCCTGGGCAAACATCATCAGTTCAACGTCGGTTGGATTGCGGTCCATCGCTGTAAATGCATCCAGCAGGTATTCCATCTCGTCTTCAGTCAGCGCCATGCCGAGATCAATATTCGCCTTCTCCAGCGCAATGATGCCTTCTTCAAGCAGCGGTACGAACTCCAGGGGACCGGGTTCATGAGACTCAAACAGGTAGTCAACCTCGAGGCTGTCCAGCACTTCTTCAGTCATGCGGTCATGAATCAGCGGATCCGCCGCGGTCGGGTCCAGCGCGCCTATCCAGTAGCCGACACCGCGCTCGATACGCCGGATGCCCTTCAGTCCGCAATTTCGCGCAATGTCGGTTGCCTTGGAACTCCAGGGAGAGATGGTTCCGCGACGGGGAACCACGAGTCGAAATGATGGTGACACCGGCTGGATGCTGTCACGCTGATCTTCACCTGCCCCGTAGTGCAGCAGCGCCTTGAGGGTATCTGTGTCTTCTGCTGACAGATCCTGTTCGGTTTCAACGAAATGGATGTACTGGGTATCAATGCTGAGGGCATCAACCCCGGACTTCCTGAGCTCTGCAGTGAGTTTGTCAATCCGAAACCCGGACAGGGCAGCCGGGCCTGGTACCAGCAGAATACTCATGATCTTCTCATGCGGAAAAATTCAGTCATCAGTTGGGCGCTTTCGCTCGCCATTATACCTTCCTCAACCGCGACCCGGTGATTCAATCCGGGATTATCAAGGACCTGCTGGGTTGAACGAACTGCACCGGCTCTCGGCTCCCTGGCGCCAAAAACCAGCTTGCCAATCCGGGCATGAACCAGGGATCCCGCACACATGGTGCAGGGTTCGACAGTCACATACAGTGTGGCACCCGGCAGCCGGTAATTGCCCAGCTTTCGACAGGCATCGCGGATCGCCTCAATCTCCGCATGGGCCGTCGGATCCTGCGAAGCTATTGGCTGATTGAAACCCTGGCCGATGATCTGACCCTCAAGGACGACCACGGCGCCAATCGGCACTTCTCCAAGACGGGCAGCCATCCGCGCCTGTTCCAGCGCCTGCTGCATCCAGTGTTCACTGGCGGGTTCACTGACGAGATCCATACAGTTCGTGACTCCAGATAGTCGTTACCATGCACCCCCTGGTTGAACCGGGGTCACTAGTCCATCACCGACCTGAAATCACAGATTTCAGTTTGCAGACACTCGTCATCGATACGCCAGGTTTCCAGGAACATGCATTGTCCGGCACAAAACTCACCACGCTCCTTATCGTTCTATACCACACCACGTGACAATTGGTACCAGCGCAGAGACTTCCTCGCCAGGCAAGTGATTCCTGCGGTCTCTATTTCCACCAGACAGAAACGTCAATCAATTCTCTACTGTATTCAATAAGTTACAGTCAGAAATCCCTGGTTTGTAACTGCTCTGCACCAGACGGAAAGTCCGCAGGAACAAATAGACAGCGTAGTTTATCAACAAACTCAATGAGATTGGTGGGTGAAGATTCCAGGGCTCGCAACGAGGTTACACAATGTGATGGATTCAGATTTCAGCAGGCTCTTGAGAGTTTCGAGGCTGGACTTTTCATCAATGCTTTGTCTGACCGGGAAAGCACGCCCTGTTTGGTGATATTGAAGCGTTGACTAGTTTCTCAAAAGCGCAATCTGAGAGATCATTCTTTCAACAATATAGAAGCTCCCATGGACACTGAGATGGTCTGCATCTCTGTAAAGATAACCGTAATCTTCCAAATACCCATGACATTCTGTTTCAGAACAAGAGTATAGAGATGGGTCAAACACATGAACTGTCGGATACTCTTCAAGTACTTTATAGACCAGTTTCCTGTAGGCTCCTGCTCGTTCATCGTAAACCTCTTTCGCGATATGACATTCTGATAGAGGAAAAGACGTCACCAGGTCTCCAACAGCAAAACCCAGGATACTGAGTTCTTTGCTGAAGTACTGGCATCCAAAATCTATCCCTAACTCGGGAACATCTATTGCAAAGATAACCTCGAGATTTTCATTCCGACCCAGCTCTGTCAGTGTTTGCCTCATTCCCCTCTCAAAGACTTCATAGTGGTCCGAGATTTCAGGATCAGTGACCAGTTCTACCCCCAACCCGGTCACCCGTGGGATACTTTTTCCGTTGAATGGAGTTCCATCCAAATACACAGGCGCCATCGTCGAGATAACAACAACAGCGCTCTCTCGCAGGTTGTTGAGCATGTCCAAATATTCGTTCATCTTGCGTGCACAGGCACCAATCTCAGACCTTGAGTCATAGCGATCAACATTCCTGAAGGGAATACAGCCTCCGCTCGTCATCGCAGTCACTTTCCCGGCACTTAAAGCTTCAAATCCTGGAATCAGATGCCCCGCATGAGAGTCGCCAATAACATAGATGTTCCTGTCAATTTTGCCGGGCGTACTCTGTTCATCGCGCACAAACTGAACCTCAGAAACACTGTGCGCAGAGAACCCATCTGTGTAAAACCCGGCAATGTAGTGGTTCAATAAAACCGGACACCAATCTAGGTGATATTATCACCGCCAGTGAGGTGTCC
>JAQCAK010000049.1 GCA_027621895.1 Pseudomonadota bacterium
ACAACGTGGCCAATATCCTTTTCTCCCAGGGCAAGGAGTCCGAGGCATTGAACGTCTACGACCAGATCATGGACGCGGACCCTCATTACCACAGTGCCTACTACCTCGCCGCCCGTATCAGCGAATCACGGGGCCGCCTGGATGAAGCAATCAACCAGTACACCCAGGCCTATGAACTGTCTCCCTCTGACCAGTACGCCGTCCATGTTGCCAACCTGTATACGGATCTTGGCGAATATGACAAATCCTGGCAGTGGATCGACAGAATCGAGACCCCCGCGGAGCCGGTATCCCGAAGCTGGGTCGAGTGGGTAAAGATCGCAGCACTCACCGCCGAGGGCCGTAAGCAGGAAGCGCTTCCGATGCAGAAGGCAAAGCTCACCACTGCCGACGAGATGCCTGACAGTGCCTTTCACCAGGAAGACGCCGCGGCCGCGGCTTACCTGCTGGAGGACGTGGATCTGGCGATACACTATTTCGAGAAGGTGCCTGGCGGTATCACGCTGAAGCAAATGGACAACAGCAACCGCACTGATGCCATGTTCGGTGTGGCCTTCGCCTATCAGCAGCGAAATCAGCCCGAAAAAGCCGAGGCCGTGATTAACGACCTGCGCGAATTTCTGGCAGCCTGGCAGTCAGCAAACTTTCGACAGTCCAATCACTACTGGTACATGCAATCGAAACTCGCGTTACTGGAAGGTGAGCCGAGGCTCGCGCTGGTTCACCTGCAGCGCGCAATCGATGAAGGCTGGCGCACCTATTGGCTGGTGCAGCATGAGCCGGTCTTTGCTCAACTTAAATCTGATCCTGCCTTTAGCCGCATGATCGCTGGTCTGGAAACCCGGATGGATATCATGCGGGAACAGCTGGCACTGGCTTCCACGTTTGAGACTGACTGGTCAGGCTGACCGCCGACCTGCTTGTCTAGCGACCTTCAACCCTGTAAAAAAGCACTCTCAGGCCACTCTGAGGGAGTCTGCAGGTACGCCATATGACTGAAAAAACAGCAACAACCAGCAAAGACTGGAAGGTTTTCGATCCGCAGGAACTGCTGGCCAAAGTGGCTGGCAGCGAGGCAAAGATTCACGAGTTCCTGCGGGTGCCAGCCCTGAGTGTCGCCATCTACCGACTGCCGAAAGGCAGCAAAGACATGCAGGCCCCGCACCTGGAAGACGAGGTTTACTACGTCATCGAGGGCAAGGCCCGCCTAAAGGTCGGCGAGAAGACCCATGATATCCACCCCGGCAGCGTCCTGTTCGTGCGGGCAACCATGGCCCATTCCTTTTTCGACATCGAGGAAGACCTGGTCGTCCTGGCATTCTTCGGATCCCGCTGAATCCGGGGACAGTTTACTTTCAAAAAAAAGGGGACGTGATGTCCCCTTTTTTTTTGGTGCGGTCAGGCAGTCCTACCAGAGATCATACTTCTGCAGTTCAGCCCGGCCGACTACCATGTGATGCACTTCATCAGGACCATCCGCAAATCGCAGATGACGCATGTCGGTGTACATCTCTGCGAGTGGCGTCCACTGGGAAATACCGGCAGCACCATGGATCTGGATGGCATCGTCGATGATCTTGCAGACCCGGACCGGCACCATGGCCTTGACGGCACTCACGTAAACCCGCGCTTCCTTGTTGCCCAGCACATCCATCGCCTTGGCGGCCTGCAGCACTGACAGCTTCATCGCGTTGATTTCGATTCTCGCCATGGAGATAACTTCCAGGTTCTTGCCCAGCTTCGCAAGGGGCTTGCCGAAGGCCTCGCGGGTAGCGCCTCGCTTGACCATCAGTTCCAGCGCTTTCTCCGCCTTGCCGATGGAGCGCATACAGTGATGAATACGACCCGGGCCCAGGCGAACCTGGGAAATCTCGAAGCCGCGACCTTCACCCAGCAGGATGTTTTCCTTGGGTACACGCACATTGTTGAAGCGCATGTGCATGTGTCCTCTCGGCGCATGATCGTGACCGAACACCTGCATGGCATCCAGGATCTCAACACCCGGGGTATCCATGGGGACCAGTATCTGTGACTGCTGTTTTGAAGGCGCCGCATCGGGGCTGGTCTTCACCATCACGATCATGATCTTGCAGCGCGGGTCACCTGCACCGGAGATATAGAACTTCTCGCCGTTAATCACCCATTCATCGCCATCCAGCACGGCACTGGTCGAGATATTCTTGGCATCCGATGACGGCAGACCGGGTTCGGTCATGACATAGGCCGATCGGATATCACCATTGAGCAGCGGCTTCAGCCATTTTTCTTTCTGATCCTCGGTACCCACTCGCTCCAGCACTTCCATGTTACCCGTATCCGGCGCACTGCAGTTGAGGGTCTCGGAAGCGAGTGGTGACTTGCCAAGCTCCGTCGCGATATAGGCGTAATCGAGGTTGGTCAGCCCCTCGCCGATTTCAGAATACCCCGGCAGGAAAAAGTTCCAAAGGCCGGATTCCTTGGCCTTGTTCTTTGCACCGTCCAGCAGTTCAAGCTGCTTCGGATGCCAGGACCATCTGTCTTCCTTTTCCTTGTCGAGTGCAAAGAATTCTTCCGTGATCGGATCAACATTCTCTGCTATGTGCTTCTTAACCGCGTCCATCAGGGGCTGTGCCCGTTCGGACATGGCCAGTTGAAAAAGGTCTGCTTCCAGATCGGGCATGTTTCCCTCCCAGCTCTTGTTGTTGATGAATAAGGGTCCAGACTACCACTCCTTATCGCACCAGGTCATCTGTACAGCCCGGAGTTTGAGACACCCGGCGCTACAAAGCGTAAAATCATGAAACACATACCCACATCAGGTTCCACCATGGGCAATATGAATGTACCCGCTGGCGTCGACTACTCGGAAGCGCGGCAGCATGAACTCAGGAAAACCCGCGTGGTCATGGTTGATGGCAACCTGACCGCGAATACGGAGACCAGCGAAGGCGGCAGCAGCGCCAGGGTCTTTAATCGTGGCTACTGGGGATTCGCCTCCGTACCCGACATGGACGACGCTGCAGCTGCAAGGGTGGCGAAAAAAGCCGCTGAGAACGCCCAGACCATGTGCCGGTTCGGTGATCAGCCGCGTATCGAGATGCCGACTGAGTTTCACGTGGGAGAGTATGGCTACAATGGCCGGCCTCCCATGTCCCAGAAAGAGACCATGGACCTCCTGGCAGAGCTGAACGGCTACTGCAAAAAAGAGTTCCCGCAGCTGAAGTCCGCGTCCTTTATCCTGGCCCAGGAAAATCACGAAAAACGGATCGCCAACAGCTTTGGCAGCCAGGGTTTGTCAACCATCAACCGGGCTGCCTTCTATATCCTGTTTTCCGCAGAGGACAAGAACGGCCGGCCGGTAGAACTCATGGAAGCGGTCTCCGGCCGGGGCAACCTGGCAGACCTGGATCTCTCCGTGGAGTCCCTCGCCCCCAGGCTTCAGGAACTGCACCAGCACCTGCAGGCGAAGCGCGTCGCGGTACCTGCAAAGGGGGGAAAGAAAACCGTGATTATCGCTCCGCCACTGGCGGGCATGCTCGCCCACGAGGCGATGGGTCATCCCTGCGAGGCAGATCTGGTCCTGGGCGGTGCCGTCACCGGCAAGCTGGTTGGCCAGCCGATCGCCAGTGAACTCGTGACCATGGTGGACCTGGCTCACAGCTACAACGGGGAGGAACTCATGATCCCGGTCTATGTGGATGATGAAGGAACGGTCGCAAAAGATGTCACCCTGATTGAAAAAGGCATCCTGAAGCAATTCATGTCCAGCCGTGAAACCGCCGCGAAACTGGGCATTGAGCCTACCGGAAACGCCAGGGCCTATACATTCAATGACGAACCCCTGGTACGCATGCGCAACACCGCGATTCTGCCGGGCACCAGCAAACTCGAGGACATGATTGCCGACGTTGAAGACGGTTACTACCTGCTTCGCACGGGCAACGGCCAGGCAGACTCAACGACCGAATTCATGTTCGGCATTGATCTCGCCTACGAGATTAAAAATGGCAAACTCGGCAGCGCCATCACAGACACCACTGTTTCAGGAACAGCCATCAATATGCTGAAGACTGTTGATGCGGTGTCTGACGATATGTACTGGGAGTGCAACGGCTATTGCGGGAAGAAACAGCCAATGGTCGTATCACTGGGTGGCCCCGCGCTGCGGGCGCAGGTCCATATCGGAGGCGAGTAGATGGCTGTTGATCTGGAAAGGCTGGCAGAAGACGCGCTTGCCGCACTGAAAGCCGCCGGTTTCGAACACGCACAGGTTTCAGCGTCCGTATCCGAACTGGATGAGCTCAATATCAACCACAACGAACCCAGCCTGCTACGCTCGACAGAGGATCACTCCCTGAGCCTGATGGGCATTATTGATGGCAGAAAGGCTTCCACCGCCCTCACTGACCTGAGCGAAGATGCGATTGCACAGGGTGTTGCGAGCCTGCTTGATCGCGCCCGACTTGCACCCCAGGACGATGCCAATGCGGTTTCGGAAAACCAACAGGGCCATTTCGAACAGGGCCCGGCGACCCCCGATGGTGATCTGATGGCGGCCAGGGTCAGCGAACTGCTGGAGTTCCGCAAGCGGGAGACTCCGAAAATGCAGATCGAGGAAGGCGGTGCGTCGCACCGATTCTCGAAAGGAATCCTGCTGACCACGGGCGGTACACGCCTGACTCGTGCCATTGGCTGCTATTCCCTGTCCGTGATGGGCACGGCGATAGACGGTGACCGGTCGAGCTCCTTCAACTATACCGGTGGTATTACCAATGACTTGTCCCAGGGGCATGCCAGCACGCTGTTTGGTATCGGCGACATGCTCCGCGAGACCGAGCGCCAGATTGAAACGTCATCATTTGACGGCAACTTCAAGGGCGACATTATTCTTGCACCCACGGCGGTGGGTGACCTGCTGGGCTGGCTTATGGGACAGCTGCAGGACATGGCGCTGATATCCGACAACTCGATCTACCGGGACAAGGTCGGTGAAATGATTGCCAGCCAGTTGCTGAAGCTGAAAAGCCGCTTTGATGCACCGGGGCATGCCGCCTACACCGCAGACGGCTTTGTCACTCCACCGCTCACCCTGGTTGACCGGGGTCGACTGACCTGCCTCATCCCTGGGCTGTACGGCAGCAGGAAGACCGGTATTGAGCACCGGCCAACCACTTCCGGCTGGGTTGTTGAGCCGGGGAAAACTCCTAAATCCGAACTCATTGCGGGTATTGATAAAGGCGCGATGGTCAACCGGCTCTCCATGGGATCACCCGGTGCGAACGGCGATTTCTCCGGCGTGATCAAGAACAGCTTCAAGATCGAGGGAGGCAGCTTGGGGGCCGCACTGACGGAAACGATGATCGCGGGCAACATGGCAGACATGCTGATGGACATCGTGGCTGTTTCAAGCGAACACCTGGACCTGGGTGGAGAAAACTTCCCCTGGATCAGGATCAACAACCTGAGTTTTTCCTAGGGCACAACTCAAGGCAGGCTGCCCGCTGTTACTCCGTGCGGCCCTGGTTTGACTTACCGGGGAAATCGGGCACACTGCCTGTGCCCGTCTCCGGGCATCCTTCGCATTCAATCCGGGGTACTCTACTGTGTCAGTCGATCATTCCAGTTACCACGTCGAAGAACTGATATCCGCTATCGATATTTCGCGCCGCATCGGCACGCTCGCGCGGGAAATTGAGGGGCACTTCAAGGATACCGACAAGCTGGTGGTAGTGGGCCTGCTGCGGGGCTCCTTCATCTTTATCGCTGACCTGGTTCGGGAACTGAAACTGCCCGTAGAAGTGGATTTCATGGAGGTGTCCTCCTACGGTGACGCCATGGAATCTTCCAGAAACGTACGCATCATGAAAGACCTGCGCGGTGAGATCGAGAACATGGACGTGCTTATTGTTGAGGACATCATCGACACCGGCTTTACCATGGCCAATGTCACCAGCCTGTTGAAATCACGCAATCCCAGCCGCCTTGAGATCGCGACACTGCTGGACAAACCTTCCCGGAGGGAGGTTGAAGTCACGGCCCGGTGGGTCGGTTTCGAAATCCCCGACGAATTCGTTGTCGGCTATGGTATCGACTACGCACAGCGCAATCGCAACCTGCCTTACATCGGCAAGGTTGTGCAGAACGGGAACTGACCATGTGGTGGAAAATTCTGCTGGGCCTGCTGGCCGCAATCCTTATCGGCTTCTTTATCATGATCGAGCGGGTCGGTGTGACGCCCGGCATTCTGCTCAGCTCTCTGTTCGGCATGGGCACCGGCACGCCGGAAGCATCCACCATCCGGTCTTCTCTCAAGGTGCCCCCGGGATTCTCGGTGGGCCTGTACGCGGGACACATCAACAACGCCCGATTTATACGCTTCACCAGGGCCGGTGACCTGATCGTCGCGCAGCCCCGGGAATCCAGAATCAGCCTGGTCATGCGTGATGCGAACGGCGACGGCATCGCAGACGGGACCCGGGTACTGATGGATAACCTGGTCAGGCCCCACAGCATCGACTTCCACGAGGGTTATCTCTACATTGCGGAGTCCAATGCGGTTGGCCGTGTGCGCTTTGATCACGAGACCGGCACGCTCACCGGTGACTACGAGCGAATCATTGCCGGTCTGGGTGACGAGGGAAATCACTGGACCAAAACCATCCTGTTCGGCCCGGATGGCCTGCTTTACCTCAGCGCCGGCTCTACCTGCAATGTGTGCCAGGAAACCGATCCCATGCGGGCCGCGATTACCCGATACCAGCCTGATGGCAGTGGCGTGGAACGCTTTGCCACCGGTCTGCGAAATGCCGTCGGCATGGATTTCTCGCCGCTTGATGGCCATTTATACGCCACTGACAACGGCCGTGACCTCCTGGGTGATGATTACCCGCCCTGCGAACTTAACCGGGTTGAAGCTGGCCAGTTCTACGGCTGGCCGAACGTCAACGGCTTCGGCGATCCCGATCCGGACTTCGGCGACGAGGCGAAACGCGAGGAAGCCATACCGCCGGTACACGGATTCAGGCCGCATAACGCACCACTGGGCATACGCTTTATTCAGCTTGAGTCTTTCCCGGAGGAATACAGGAACGTCGCGCTGGTTGCCCTGCACGGCAGCTGGAACCGTTCGACCTATGATGGCTACAAGGTGGTATCCCTGCACCCGAACAGCGAGGGTGGCTATGACGAAAGGGACTTCCTGTCCGGATTTGAGAACAACGGCGATATTATCGGCCGACCGGTGGATGTGGCCGCAGGGCCGGACGGGTGCGTCTACGTTTCCGACGACTACGCAATGGCCATTTTTCGCGTCTGCCATGGCGAGGAAGCCGCACAGGCTGTCCCGGCGCCTGAGTCACCCAGCTTGCCCGGCCAGCCAGCGTCCACAGGACTGGAAAACTATGATCCTGTCGAACTGCAGGCACTGGTCGCTGAGGGCGAGACGCTGTTTCGTACCCGCGGCTGTACCAGCTGTCACCTGGTCAATGGCGGCAAGTCGGGTTTCGGCCTGAAACGCCTGGAAAACCTGGATGATCGATATACAGTGAACAGCCTTCGGTCGTTCTTTAAAACGCCCACACCACCCATGCCGCCGGTTCGCCTGGACAATGAGGACCAGGAACTGGCGCTTGCCGCCTACCTGCTGGAACTCTAGCGCAAACCGGGCTTATGCCGGCACCGGCGCCGCATACTCTGTGATCGGGTCGCCCTTGATCCTGGCGTGATACATGACCCTCGGCTGTGTCATGTCCCAGGGGCAGGCCCGGTGCAGCAGGCAGCGATTGTCCCACAGCACCGCATCGCCAGCCGACCAGTGATGGTGATAGACCCGCGGAGGCTGGCAGGTGAAATCCAGGAGTTCTTCCAGCAGGCGGGTAGATGCTGCTTCACTCATACCCGGAATGCCGTAAGCATGGCGGCCAATCAGCAACGATTTGCGACCGGTTTCCGGATGCGTTTTAACCAGCGGCCGCAGCGGCGCTTCCTGGCCATGAAACCCGTATCCCCTGTAATCACCACCAGGGCATGAGCTTTCGCCTGCCGCTTTCTGTGAATGGTACAGGGAGTGACAGGCACTGAGTCCTTCCAGGCGTCTTTGCGTTGCTTCATCCAGCGCATCATAAGCAGCTCGCAGGTCAGCCCAGCCAGTCTCGCCGCCGGTTTCCGGTACCACGTGAGCCGTAAATACCGCGCCTCTCGCCTGAACCGGCATGTAAGTGCTGTCACAATGCCAGCCCATATTGCCTTTGAGAATCTGCACGACACCATCAGCATCGTCGTCTTCGCGAACCGAGCCATCCCGACGCACATTGCTGATCGGCGCCAGGTCAAACTCCAGTTCACCAAAACGCTCAGCAAAGGCAACCTGGTCCGAATTGCTGAGGAACTGCGCTGGAAAGATCAACAGTGCATATTCAAGCCAGGCTTCATGGAGTTGTTCAAATGCAGACTGATCCAGTTCAGCCAGCTGAATGTTACGGACGATCGCGCCGAAGCTGACGTCGTGACTGGCGGCAAGCGGTTCCAGGTCAAAGGGAAGGGACATAGGCAAACCTGCAGACTGGTTCTGGTCACGGTTACTGTCGCGCAAACGCGACGGGTACGCAACCGGCAGGAACAGTCAGTCCACCAGCTTCAGGGACCCAAGGATTCCATTGGTCTTTCGGGTAAACAGTTCCCCGGGACGCAGCTGCCCTGACGGCACCAGCTGAAACCCATGGCTCTCCTGGGGATCGTGCCGCAACAGACCTGCATCTTCACCGGATAGATCCATGAGAAAAACAAAGTGGTGACCGTCACCCACCCGGATCTCGACACGCACAATGACCTTGGATACGCGGTACCCTGTCATTCAAAATTTCCCTGCTGCTGCTCCACCCAGTCAGCAGGCGCCGGCTGCGGTGCGACAGGTGTTGCGGTAAAGGAAGTTCGGGTCATCTGGTTCCTGCCTTCAAGCAACACTGTCCCGTGGGCATTGGAGACCTCGGCCTGGCCTTCAAGCAGCAGGTAACTGGCGACCTGTGAGGAACGACCACTGGCAATGAGCAGCCTGCCTGCAAACAGTTTCACCCGACCGGTCGTGGTGACAACTTCAACCGGACTGCCACCGCGCGCCGGCCAGCGACGACTTGCATCAATCCTGATAAACCCATAGTCCAGAAAGAAAACTCTTGCAGACGAATCATACTGATGCACGACCAATTCGGATGGTCCGGCAAGCCTCGCCTTGAGGTTACGCCGAAAATTCAGGGACAGGGATTCTTCCAGGCGCACCAGAATCACATCGTTCACCGCGACGCCGGCCCGTTCACCGAGTTCACGGTAAAGATCACCGCGCAGCAGACGCGGAACTCCATTGACCTGTGACACCAGCGCTACTGTATCTTCCGAGAGGAGATTCAGGTTCGCGGAACCACAGGCGGTGAG
>JAQCAK010000050.1 GCA_027621895.1 Pseudomonadota bacterium
AGGTGGTAGTGCGTAAAACTGTGCCGGAACGGAGCCAGGCTGGCGATTTCCGTCGCCTGCAGGCCATGCTGTTCGAGGAATGCCTCGGGTTCGTCGCTTTCCGGTAAACTCCAGAGCCCACCCCAGATACCGGTCGGGGGGCGCTTTTCCAGCAGTACGCCGTCCTTGCCCTGGATCACCATCATGCAAGTTGATCGCACTGGCAGCGCCTTTCGGGGTTTGCTACCAGGGAATGCCTTGATCCGGTCTTCCTGTCTGGCCAGGCAGTCGGACTCGAACGGGCAGGCACCACAATCCGGTGAGCTTCGCCGGCAGATCAGCGCGCCCAGATCCATGATCGCCTGGGTGTAGTCGGCTACCCGGGTCGAAGGCGTCAGCTCATCGGCCTTCGCCCAGAGCTGCTTCTGTACCGCGGCCTGGCCCGGCCAGCCCTCGATGGCGAATACGCGGGTCAGGACCCGTTTGACATTGCCATCCAGGATCGGCGCCCGCACCCCGAAACAGATGCTGAGTATCGCGCCGGCTGTTGATCGCCCGATGCCCGGCAGTGCGGTCAGTTCTTCCAGGGTCTGTGGAAACTCGCCGTTGTAGTCGGTCATCACCTGCTGGGCCGCCTTGTGCAGGTTTCTTGCCCGGGCGTAGTAGCCGAGGCCCGTCCACAGGTGCAGAACCTCGTCCTGGTTTGCTGCGGCGAGCCTGTCCACGGTCGGGAAACGGGCCAGGAATCGCTCGAAATAGGGAATGACCGTGGCAACCTGGGTCTGCTGCAGCATGATTTCCGACACCCAGACGCGGTAGGCCGAGATCTCCAGCTGCCAGGGCAGGTCCTTGCGGCCGTGCGAATCAAACCAGTCGAGCAGCCGGTCGGCGAATGCGTTTGCAGGCATCTATTTGAAGAGGCCCTTGAGCAGGTCCCGGGTCAGGTTCTCGTATTCCTTCGGGATCTTCTCGTCGATCAGTTCTTCCAGCTTGCTCTTGCCGCGACGTTCCAGGTCCTGCCTGACCACATCGGCGACAATCTTGCTGATGGCGCCTTCTTCCCCGAAACAGAGATCCGCGGGGGTATCCGTGAACCGGCCGAGGCAGGTCATGGGCCAGCGGATACCAGCCAGCTGGTCGCTGATGCGGAATTCCCCTTCAACCGGTTTGCGGAACATGGCGGCCACATCGTAGGCCAGTGTTTCGTCAGCCAGGTTGATCCCGCCAATGGCCGTCAGGTTCAGGTTTTCCACCTGGGCGGTCAGTACCTGCCCCTGGCGAAGACCGCTGTCGATCACGTGCTCGCCGGTCAGCTGGCGGAAAGGCATGCTGTCCGGCCAGTCGCTGATGCTGGATCGCTGCCCCCGAATCGAGTCAATGGTCTGCGCCATGCGCTTGATGGGGCGCACGTCCAGGGTCCCCTCTGCCACGGTGAACACGGTCTTGCCGGTAATGGAAGACTCCAGCTCACCCAGTGTTGAACCGCTGAAGGCCAGATTGCTGTTTGCGGTCAGTTTTCCCGTCACACCCTCGATGGTGGTGAACTGGCCGATATCGAGCCCGTCCAGCGTGACCCGCAGGTTGGACAGAGGCGTCTTGAGCTGGGTATCCAGGGTCACCACCAGCTTGCCACTCCAGGTGTTGGCATTTGCGGTGACGCCAAGTCGGTCTCGATCACTGGCGACATTGATTTTCATGTCGTTGAAGGTGTCGGTGCCCATCGAAAGCTGGTCGATGCGGATGATCGAGTTGATGGCGTATTCACGCAGGGTGTCTATGGGTATGAGTTCAGTCGTGAGATCCGTTGCCGCACCCGTGCTTGTCCCTTTGCTGCTCGTGGCAGTTTCGGCAGGGGACGTGTAAAGGTCCAGGTTTACCTTGTCCAGACGGAACTCACTGCGGGTGATTTTGAGTGCCTCTGGCAGTATGGTGACACCACCCTTGAAGCTGGTTTCATCAAAGGTCCCTGCCAGGTTCTGCAGGGTCAGCTCTTCCGGTGTGCCGCTGAGTTCACCGGCGACGGTTATTGTCTGGATCGGCAGCTCGGTATCAAGCAGGGGTTCCAGTACGCGGGCTGATGTCTCTGGCAGGGTGAATCGAGCGTCAACGAAGGTGGTTGGCAGGGTCGCAATCCGGGCATCGCCGCTGACCGCCAGCCCGCCATAGTCCAGGGTAAACGACTCCAGCCGCAGGTTGCCGCTCTCAAGTCCATACTCACCGCCAGCCTGCAGTTTTATTGCGACCGGGCTGTCCGCCAGTGACACGGTGCCGCTGGTCTCCAGGCCGTTGAATGTCAGCTGGGACTGGGCGGCGATATACTGTAATCGGCCGGTTCCCCTGAGATTAAACGCCGTGTTGGCGGCGAGATCCCTGAAGCCGATCTGGAACGCAGCGCTGAAAGGTGCCCGCTCGATCAGTTCGCCGGTAGTCAGTGACCTGATATCAGCCTGCCACTGACTGCCGGATTGCTGGTCATGGTAGTCGACCTGCACATTCTCGATTTTCAGCGCGTTGATGGCCGTCACCTGGATGCCGGGCCCGGCGCTGTCGGTTTCAGTTCCTGCGTCACTGTTGCTGGATTCAGTAACGGTCCAGTTGGCCTGGCCGGATTGATCGACAGTCAGGTTGACCCTGGCGCCGCTCAGGATGATCTCGTTGACCTCTATCAGTGACTGGCCTGTCAGCAAAGGCATGAGATCGACGTCTATCTCTATCTGGTCGATATCAGCGATGGATTCGCCCGTGGCCGAGGCCAGCGTGACGTTGCCTACCCGGATTGCGATGGGTGGCCAGTATCGCCAGCTGAGCTCGCCATTGATCGCTACCTGGTAACCCGTCTGCTGTGAAAGCTGCCCGGTGATGGTGCTCTTGAAGCGCTGCGGGTTTTCCAGCAGGAACCAGACTGCCCCGGCTGCAAGCAGCAACAGGACAGCCAGGAAGGCCATTATTCTGCCCATGATTGGCGTGCTCCTTTCATGGTGATCGATCAGGTTTTGGCGCGGGCGAGGTTCTGCCGCGTATAGTCGCAGAGTACATGGACGATGCCCCGGGTCACCTCCTTGTTACCGGACATCAGGTCATACAGGGATTCGCCGTCGAGCCGCAGCAGGGTGCAATCCTCGATGGCCTGCACGGAGGCAGCACGGGGTTCAGGATCGAGCGCGGCGAGTTCACCGAATACCGCCCTCTTGCCGTGTTCTGCCAGTTCCTTGTCCTTGTTGAAGATGCGGACCTTGCCATCAACCACAATGTACATGCTGGTTCCCAGGTCGCCCTGGTTCATGATGATTTCACCGGCGTCATACTCGACGGTTTCCGCGATGGTCGCCAGGTCAACCAGCTGGCTCTCGGGTACCGATGAAAATATCGGGACCGACTTGAGAATCAGCACTTTCTCAATGGTTAACAGCATGACTGGCTCGTCTGGGGGACGCTGGGATTATGCCACGCGGGGCAGGGCCAGTAGTAGTGGATATGACTTTGTGATTCTGCGCCGGGCGTCCAGGGCGGGCATCAGATCAGCAGCAGCGTCTCAGGCAGGGTCTGGTTTGGGCAAGGAATCGAAAATCGATCTTGCAACTGTGCTGACATCGTTGCTGCGATCACCCAGGAACTTGCTGACTTTGCGGCGCAGGTCCGGTGGTTGCAACTGGGCGAGGCACCAGACCGCGGTCTCCCTGATCACGTTCTCGCGATCCTTCAGGCCTTGTTCCACCTGCTCCATGTGAATTTCTGACTGGTTGCGACCAATCTGGTAAAGCATGCAACTGCGCGTCCAGAAGAAGGCATGGTCGTAGTGGTTTTCGACGATGTCATGGAAGCGTTCAGCCGGTGTCATGGCGGTCTGTGGAAAGCGCTCGGACATCAGCTCCAGTCGCTCTGCCACTGTCAGGTCATCGAGCAGTGGCAGCACGATCTGCTTGATCTCACCGGTCAGCAGGTTGTCCAGGATTTCCAGCGCAAAAACCCGAAGCTCTGCAACTTTCGAATCGATATTCGCCCGGGTATCCAGCATGACGATTGATGGAAACAGGAAGCTGATCAGCAGCAGCATCTTGTCCCGCCGGGCGTCCATCTCGCTGGCCAGGGCGTTGTGCAGAATCTCGTACTCCGGGTGGCCATACAGGTCTTCCATGGATGCCAGCAGCCAGGTGATCAACCGCACTTCCTCATCCAGGAAGTTCACGAACCGGTACTGGTCGTCAGGTTCGGCCTGGTAGTGCAGGGTCGCCAGGCTCAGGAACACCTGGTGCCGCAGGTCGGGTTCCTTGATTTCAATGTGCTGCAGCAGAATTTCGATGGCCCGCTCGCCGCCAATTTCACGAATGGTGTCAATAATATGCAGCTTTTCCTGGCGCGATGCCTCTGGTGATATCAGGCCAACATTAAGATCGTACAGCGCTGCTTCATCAAACTGGCGCAGTGCCAGGCTCGTCGTACCCTGCAGTGAAACAATAGAGAGCTTGTTGACGAGGATATTCACAAGCCGGGTGTCACCCAGTGCACCGGCTGCCACGATGGCTTTTTCGACCACGTCCACATCAACATCCTGCAGCAGTTCGACCAGGTAACCTGAGAAATGCGCGGTGCCTATTTCGCCGATCACCTCTGCAGCGAACAGCCGGTCGGTTTTGATCTCGGAACGGATCAGCTGGAACAGGAAGTTATTCGCGTGCTCGTTGTCACGATCAAAGGTCAGGATGCCGACCAGTGCACCCTTGCGCAGGTCGGTATGGAATGCCTCAAGGAAAGGTTCAAGAATCTCGACACAATCGTGTGCTTCCAGGGTCGCGTAGGCTTTCAGGGCCTGGCCCCGTACCGCGGGGTCCGGTTCGTGTTCGATGCGCTGCAGGACCCGGCTGGTCAGTGGTTTGATGCGCAGGTTGGCAATGCGGGCCAGGACATCCATCCGCACGTCTCGATTGTTGTTCTCAAGGACTTCCTTGATCAGTTCCGTGATCTCAGGATGTTCCATCTCCTGCAGCAGGTTCATGCAGTAGAACACCTCGGCGGGATAGGGGCTCCTGAGCCCCTGCTTGATAATGTTCAGGCTGGCATTGTCCATGTCAGAGAGTGAAATCTCCCCGAGTTTGCGTTTCTGGATACTGAGCATGAGGTTCGACAGGTATTGCCGGCGAACCTTGAATCCGATGAATATCCAGACGAGCATCAGCACGCTGAGCAGCAGCAGGAAGCTCCTCGGTTCCAGTTCAAACTGTGTTGTCAGAACATACAGGCAGACGCCGGCCACGCCGCCGGCAACAGGGTCGATGACCCCTTCTGTCAGGGCGATACCCTGGCTTCGCTGGCGGTCCGGCAGGACCTGGAACAGGATCGCGACGCTGTTCTTCCATATCGCTGCCTGCAGAATGATGCGGCCCGCGTTGGTCACGACCATGACGGCAAAAATCAGGAACGCTTCTGCACCCATGAACTCAAGCAGGCTGACGGAGGTTGAACCCAGGAAAATCAGCGCGGGAAAAGAAATCACGCCGGCGATGATCCCGAAGCGTCGAAGAAACGGTGCGAACAGGAACACCATGGTAAACATGGTGAGGAAACCGGATATCGCAAAGAACTCGGCAATAAAGGCCGCCAGCATTTTCTCGTCGGGGAAGTGGTTGGATGCATAGTCGTAGAACGCCACATCGAGGAAGAAGTAGGCGAACATGTAAGCGACATAGCAGAAGGTAATCAGCCTGACGTAGGGCAGTCGCAACATGCCCAGCAGTCGTGTTTCGCTGTGATCACCGTCGGCATCATCCGCGGTGACGAACAGGGTGCTGCTGAACTGGGACACGGTGTAGGTGACAATACCGAACACCAGCAGCGTGGTTACTGATGCGACCACCAGCAGGTCGGTCACGCCCACAAAATTCAGCAGCAGGACGACCAGGAATCCGCCCGCTAGTTCAGCCAGGAATTCGCCTGACCGTGCGATGCCGGAAAGTCGCTTGGTCTGGCGAACGTTCAGCAGCCTCGACAACAGTGCAACAAACTGCAGGCTGAACAGCATGTAAACCAGTTCGAAAAAAAGTGGCAGGGTAAAGATCAGGTAGCGGTTGTCGCTGACACTCAGCAGTATCCGCATGATGGCAAGGCCGACGATGATGACGCTGAGTATGGTGAACAGGTAGTTTCGAACCGAAAACCGCATGGTCAATCGGTCGATCAGCAGGGTCATGGGCATGCCGACCATGGCAATCAGGATGGCGATCAGTGCCAGTTGTTCCGAGCCCCACTGTGCGAGAAACAGCGTAAAGGCGCAGACCCGGATCATGCCGATGGCGATACCGGACATGAACATATTGCTGAACAGCAGCGCAGTGACGGTTTTGTCTTCAGGTCGAATGCCGAGCCTGGCCAGGAACCGGTCGCCGGTGCTCAAGGTGGCGCTGGATGTCACTGCTGAATCTTTCAAAACCGGAACGCCTTTCGTTGGTCTCGCCGGAATTACTCAGGGTTACTGCCCGCGAATTCCACCCGGGAACAGAAGTGGCTCATTATGCGGTAAACGCATTGATCATTCGACAACCTATTGAGCCGGATAGCGGGGTGTTGGGCGGAATGGCTATTTGTCGGCCTCAGATGCCAGCTGCGTCCACTTTAAAGGTTGAATCTGATAACCTTCCGGGGTTGTTGTTTGGAGGAATGCTATGTCCGCAGTAGGTACAGAAGGGAATCCGCTAAGAGTCGCGATCATTGGTTCAGGGCCGGCAGGTTTTTATACCGTCAGCAACTTTCAGAAGCAGAAAGACCTGGTCGTTGAATTCGATATGTTCGACAGGCTGCCAACGCCGTTCGGACTGGTTCGTGCCGGCGTTGCGCCGGATCACCAGAAGGACAAATCGGTGACCCGGGCCTATGACAAAAGTGCACAGCTGCCCAATTTTCGATTTTACGGCAACGTGGAGTATGGCCAGGACATTTCCCTTGATGACCTGAAGCGGCACTACCACCAGATTATTTTTACCACAGGTGCGCCATTTGACCGCAACCTGGATATTCCCGGTGAAGACCTGGACGGCAGCTTTTCAGCGACCGAGTTCGTGGCCTGGTACAACGGTCATCCACATTTTGCCGACCGGGAGTTTGATCTCACTCAGGAGAACGTCGCGATCGTGGGTATCGGCAATGTGGCCATGGATGTGGCGCGAATTCTCTGTAAAACCTACGAGGAACTGGCTGTTACGGATATAGCGGACCATGCCCTTGAAGCGCTGAAAAACAGCAAAGTGAAGAATGTTTACATATTAGGCCGACGTGGACCTGCACAGGCGGCTTTCACACCACCTGAAATCAAGGAGATGGGTGAGTTCGCAGATGCGGATGTCACCGTGCTGGCAGACGAGGCGGTTGTCGATCCGGACAGCGAGGCGGAACTCGAGGCCAGTGGCGACAAGAATGCCCGCAAGAACGTTGAAACGATCCAGGAATACGCGGCACGCCCGATCGAAGGCAAGAAACGCCTGTTGACGATCCGCTTCCTGGTCTCACCGACAGAATTGATTGGCGAGGACGGCAAGGTAACCGCGATCAAGATCGTGAGGAACAAGCTGGTGAAAGGCGACGACGGCTCGATTCGACCGAAGGCAACCGGGGAAACCGAAACCATTCCTGCCGGGCTGGTGTTCAGGTCCGTGGGTTACAAGGGCCAGCCACTGCCGGATATTCCCTATCATGAAGACTGGGGCACGATCCTGAATGAGCAGGGCCGGGTTGTTGAACACGATGGATCCCCGGTGACCGGGCTTTACACGGCCGGCTGGATCAAGCGGGGGCCGAGTGGTGTTATCGGAACCAACAAGACCTGTGCACAGGAAACGGTCGCCTGCATGGTTGAAGACCTGGTGGCGGGTAAGTACGTGGAGCCGGAGGATGCCTCAATTGAGGGGGCGAAGGCCCTGATCGAATCCCGACAGGCGAATGCCATCAGCTACCAGGAATGGCTCAATATCAATGACGTGGAAATCAGCAAGGGTGAAGAACAGGGGCGCCCCCGGGTCAAGTTCACCAATGTTGCAGAGATGATCAAGGTGGCGACTTCTTCATTCCGGTCTTAAGACCATGATAGTCAGACCATGACAGAGGCGGCGCTCCGGAGGAATCAGGATGGAAACCGACATAGCGGCCTACCTTTCACTCATGGTGCGCAAAGGCGCGGCTGATCTTTTCTGCACGGTTGGCGCACCGGTCAGTCTGAGTATCGATGGCAAGATTCTGCCCGTGGGCCATGACGTGCTCGACTCCCAGACCAACCGCGCCATGATCTATTCGATCCTGTCGGACGACCAGATTCGTGAGTTCGAAGAAAATTTCGAACTGAATATGGGCATTTCCTACCAGGGTATCGGCCGATTTCGTGTCAATGTCTACCGCCAGCGTGGCGAGGTGGCGATGGTCGTTCGCCACGTCAAGGACCAGATCCCGGCATTTGCGGAGCTTGGCCTCCCGGACATCCTGAAGCAGATCGTGATGGAGAAAAGCGGCCTGGTACTTGTGGTCGGCGCGACGGGTTCAGGGAAATCCACAACCCTGGCGAGCATGATCGATTATCGCAACAGCAATGACCGCGGCCACATCATCACGATCGAGAATCCCATTGAGTTCGTTCACGAGCACAAGAAATCGCTGGTCGATCAACGGGAGGTCGGTCTGGATACGCGCTCTTACAACCAGGCCCTGGAAAATGTGCTTCGGGAAGCACCGAATGTCATCGTGATCGGCGAGATCCGTGACAAGGAAGGGATGAAGCACGCGGTTCATTACGCGGAAACCGGCCACCTGTGCCTCTCGACTCTGCACGCCAGCAACTCGTTCCAGGCCTTTGAGCGCATCCTTAACTTTTTTGAACCATCCGCCCATCATGCGCTGCTGGGTGACCTGTCCCAGCACCTTCGGGCGATCATTGCCCAGCGTCTCGTAAAAATGCCGGGATGCGGGCGCACGGCGGCTGTCGAGGTGCTGCTCAATTCTCCCTATATCTCTGACCTGATTGCCGAGGGTGAGATCGGCCAGATCCACGATGCCATGGAGCGAGCAGAGACCGACGGCATGCAGACTTTCGATCATGCGCTTTACAATCTTGTCCACGATGGCCGGATCGAACCCGCGGA
>JAQCAK010000051.1 GCA_027621895.1 Pseudomonadota bacterium
CTCCTCCCCCTGTGGATTTTCCCGCCAGGCAGGCAGAAACTCATTGAGCGTTTCCAGAACCTCTCCGGCTTCCTCGATGAAGATCTCCAGGATCTCATCATCGATAAGGTTGTCCTCTTCGGGCTCAGCGGGTTCTTCTTCGATTTCCGCTGAGGGCTGTACAACTTCGGCTGAAGGCTCTTCTACAGGTTCCGCTGAAGGCTCTTCCACAACTTCGGCTGAAGGCTCTTCTACAGGTTCCGCTGAAGGCTCTTCTACAGGTTCCGCTGAAGGCTCTGCCTGGACCGGTTTGGCGCCGACGGCGAAACCGAGTTTGGCGACTGCACTCTCTGCGACCTCGAGCATCTGCAGATAGGGGTCACCGGCATTTTCAAGCAGTCTTTCCAGGTAGTAGTCGACTGATGTGATGGCGTCAGCCAGATCGTCCATCTGGTCAAGCTCGGGTCTGACCCCGGCTTCCAGTAACTGGCTGCGAACATAACTGGCAGCCGCAGTGAGCACGTCCCCGGCGCGAGGCTGATTGACAATGGTCAGGCCACCACGGAGTGCCGATAGGTCGACAGGCAGGCTGCTGATCTTGCTGGCATCAAAGTCGCTGGAGATGAAATCAATAACCGCATCCTTGGCGGATGCCAGCCCGCTTCGGGTTTCACGAACCACAGCGGCCTGGGCTTCATCCAGGTCTGCAAAGTCGTCCTTGTCGCCAACGTCACCATCGGTGACAAGCGTCCCCAGCGATGATTCGATCTGCAGCAGGGGCTGGGCCCTCCCCAAGAGCGTTTCCTCGTCAGTGTCTGCCCCCGCCTCAATGCCTTTAATGACCTCGATCTGTCTGGCCACGGATGACTGCTGCGCCTTGTCGCCCAGGATGACCATCGTGCTGGATATGCGCTCGAGGTTGGGCCGGAGATCTATCAGCTCAGCCGTATCCGGCTTTTCTGACCTGACGTAGAGATCCAGTTTATCGGTCACCGCATTCAATTCTTCGATCAGGATCCGGGCAACCGCAGACATGGTTTCATCGTCCGGCCCCATCGACACTTCTTCCTGACGGGGCGCAATCGTTTTGTATCGATTTCGAACCGCGACGATGTTCTTCGTGTCCTTTGATGCACTTTTGACCAGCGCAATCAGGTTAAGGCCGAGTTCCGGATCGATGGGTTTCGACAAACCTTCCTGGCCTTCTTCCGCAAGGCGCTTGATCTCACCGTCAATACCACGCAACAGCGTGGCAGTGTTGTTGTCCAGCCTGATGCCACCAGAAGCAATACCCTCGACGACGGCCAGCCCTATCTCCGCCAGGTTACCCATGGGCGAATCACCACAAAGCCTGTCCAGCATGGTGAACAATTTGCCAAGCATGGAGAGGTTTTCACGAATGTCCTTTTTCTTGAGGATAGCCGCCAGGCTGGCCTGATATCGGGCACGTATCTTGGGCAGGTTCCCTTCACCATTGCCCTGGAAGAAGGTGTTGACCACCTGGTCGCCTGGCTCGCGGGTAAGCGGTGAAAGATCCGGGCCTGCGGCCGTCTCTGTTTCAGCAGACTCAGCACCGGGAATCCGGTCCTCGCCACGGACAACCCGCAGATTGTTCATGATCGGCAGGTAGTTGGATTCCCTGTCCGTCTGTTCACGATGCAATCGGTCAAGGTAAGCCGGCAACTGCAGGATCGCCTGCATCAGGGTCTCCTGACCCAGGGAGACATCGCTCACCGAGTTGTTCATCAGCGCCTGGGCCACGGCTTCCATCTCGCCTGCCAGCAGCGTCGGGCCTTCAAGCTGAACCATTTTCAGCGTGCCGTGAACCTGGTGAATTGCGGTCAGACAGGAGCGCATACTGCTCGAGTCATCGGGTGACTCGGCAACGGCTTCAAGTGCTACCTGGGCACTTTGAAGCGTCTTTGCCAGCTCACCCCTGATCCACTCAAGGGCGACGAAATCCTGGGTAGCACTCATGCTGAACTATCCGCCTCTATTCCGGCAACTTGAAACCTGTCACTGACGACCGCAGTTCGTTGGTCATGTCAGCCAGGTTTCCTACTGCCGTTGCTGTCTCCTTCGTACCATCGGTCGTTGCCGAGGTAATTTCCTGGATACTTTTCATCGTATTCGAGATCTTTCCTGCTGAAGCCGCCTGTTGTCTGGCTGCATCAGAAATGTTCTCAATAATTTCGGCCAGGGATTTGGACACCCCCTCAATTTCACCGAGGGCGACGCCAGCATCCTGGGCCAGACGCGTACCCTGCACCACTTCTGCGGTTGTCTGTTCCATGGAACTCACCGCTTCATTCGTGTCGCTTTGAATAGTCTTGACCAGTGCAGAAATCTGCTTCGCTGCAGCACCCGATCGTTCGGCAAGTCGTTGTACCTCGTCTGCAACAACCGCAAAACCCTTGCCCGCATCACCTGCCATGGACGCCTGAATAGCCGCATTCAAAGACAGGATATTGGTCTGGTCCGCAATATCGTTAATCAGCGAGACGATATCGCCAATTTCCTGGGAGCTTTCACCCAGTCGCTTGATTCTTTTTGCCGTTTCCTGAATCTGGCCACGGATCTTGTCCATGCCATCAATCGTGTTCTGTACAACCACAGCACCCTTGCTGGCGATATCCACCGATCGCTCCGCAACTGACGAGGATTCCGCGGCGTTGTAGGACACCATGTCAATTGAGACCGCCATTTCGTTCACGGCTTCCGATACGTCTGCGATCTCCTTGGCCTGGCGCTGGGATGCCTCGGAGAGCTGGCTGACTGATTGCTTGGTCTCTTCAGCAGCCCTGGATACACGGCCAGATGTTTCGTTAATGGCCGCAACCAGGCCACGCAGCTGGTCGATGGAGAAGTTAATGGAATCGGCAATCGCACCGGTAAAGCTTTCGGTGACCGTGGCCTGCACCCGCAGATCGCCGTCCGCCAGGTCAGCCAGTTCGTCGAGCAACTGCAGGATGGCAGCCTGGTTGTCCTCGTTCTGCTGCGCAGTTTCATTGACCGTCGACTTTGAGGACCGAAAGATCAGAAAGCCAATTACAATGAACAGCACCAGGATGGCCGCGCCAAGCGCAAGCGCGATCTCAAATGATGCCACGCCTTTCGAGGAGACGGTGACTGCGGTGGCGAGCGAGTCGACGGCAGGAGGTACATTCGACGTGGCGCCGTAAATCGCAGAAGCAGCGGTTTTCATCTCCACCACGTCGCTGCTTCGCTCGATGATCTCCGTACTACTGCTCCTGACTACGGAGAAAAGCTCATCCATTCTGTTGATGCTGGCCTTCATCTCATCGTCAGTAACGGCCGTGATAACAAGATTGTCGTCGCCATTGCGGAAGCCGCGGAGCACGACGGCAAATGTCTGGCTGTCACGGGTAAACTGATCCTGCAGCGATTGATCCTCTCCACGATCAATCAGCTTGTCGATGGTGCGGCTCATTCTCTCGATCAGCAGGGACTGTCGCTGTGCCGTTACGATTTCATTCGGCGCGGTTCCTGCCCGGACAAGCGCCCGAACCAGCTTGTTGTTCTCCTGCTGAATCAGCTGCATGTTGATGTTCAGGTCAGCACTGGCTTCCTTGAGAAACGCTGCCGCATCTTTTCTTGCCACCAGTGCATCGATTCTCGGCGTGATGTCTTCCCAGACAGAAGACACGCGCCCCACTGCATTCTGCACGTCAGGCGAGGCCCCCGAGCGGAGCGACCCGATCGTCGTATCGAAATCCTGTTTTTCCCGGGCCAGTGCATCGAAAGCTGTCGGATCACCGGCCGCCGCGGCCGCCGCGTGCTTGGCAATATTGCCCGCCAGTAAATTCAGCTTGCTCACCGACGAGAGGGATTCATCGGGTCCGGAGGCCGACTGCATCAGATAGAGATTGCCCGCGAACGCAAGCACCAGCAGGAGCATCAGCCCGATTGTTCCGATCAACAGCGGGTTCTTCAGTACACCCGAATCCTTGTCTGCCATCATTCAGTTCCTTGCAAACTTGTCATCCATCTCACTGGTTTATCACCGCGAGCTTTTCCAGTCTTGGATCGTCAGCCAGCGCCTTCAGGCTCAACACGGGCCACTGCACACCAGCAATTTCATAGGCACCCCGGACAAAAGGCTGGAACATCGCAGGCACATCCTCGATGGTTTCCTTGAAAGCGTCGGCGGGGAAATGCTGCATCCCGTAGGAGTCATCGACAACGAAGGCAACCAGGTGCTCGTCGTCCTCAATGGCGAGTACCCGTCGCTGCGCTCTCGGCAGTACTGACGGCTCGCCAAAAAAGATCGCCAGATCGATAACTGTCATCAGCCTGCCGCGAACATTGCCGACCCCCAGAACAAAGTTCTTCACACCCGGGACACGGGTTGTTTGCGGCACTCGCATCAATTCAACAACCTCATCCATTCTTGCAACAAACCGCTGCCCCAGCAGATTAAAACCAAGGCCGGTTGAATGCTTCTGGGTTGCCCGGGCAGAAGGCAGTGCAATAGCAAAAGCCCTGGCTTTTTCAGCCATTTCGTTTAACTGCGAAAACGCGGTCCCTTCACTCATCATCAGACACAGGACTTGATCACACGCATCAGCTCGCCGGTATCGACGGGCTTGGTGATGTATCCTTTGGCTCCCTGTCTTTGTCCCCACACCTTGTCCGTTTCCTGGTTCTTGCTGGACACGATAATTACGGGGATGTGGCTTGTTTCTGCGGTGCGGCAAATCTGCCGGGTTGCCTGAAAGCCATTCATATCAGGCATGACAATGTCCATGAGGACAACATCCGGCTGTTCACTGACGGCCAGTTTTACACCTTCAAGTCCATTGTCAGCCGTAATAACCTCATGGCCGAGTTTTTCCAGCATTTCTTTGAACTGGAATATCTCGGTAGGAGAATCATCAACGACCAGAATCTTCGACATGTTTCGGGCTCCTGCCTGCGCTAATCCACTTTCACGTGATCACGGATCGCGCTTAACAGCTCATCCTTGCTGAACGGCTTGGTCAAATATTGGTCTGATCCCACGATACGCCCTTTTGCGCGGTCAAAAAGGCCGTCCTTACTGGACAGCATAATGACAGGCGTCTTCTGGAAATCAGCATTGTTCTTGATCAAAGCGCAAGTCTGGTATCCATCGAGTCGGGGCATCATGATATCGACAAAAATAATCGCTGGCTGGGTATCAGCAATCTTGGCAAGCGCATCAAATCCATCAGTTGCCGTGATCACCTCACAGCCCGCCTTTGAGAGTAGCGTCTCTGCAGTGCGCCTGATGGTCTTTGAATCATCAATGACCATCACTTTCACACCTTCGAAATTGTCGTCCATAATCTTTACCCTAGCATCAGGTCAGTCCCGGAAAGAAGACCGATGAATCACGCGCAATGAATCACTTGTTTGTCGCTACTCTCTCGTTCGCTCTCATTCATCAAAAAGCGACCCTGGGGACTTAAAAACGCATAATTGCCGGTAAGTTGCACCGCTTTTTGTAACACAGTTGTTAAACTCAATCCATAAGTACCCGACAGGTAAAGGAATTTTCTCACAAATATCAGCATGTTGGTTTACAATAACTGACCTTTCAGGGGAGCATCCCGGAGCCGGGCATCGAGGCGGACATCAGGTTTAAGATGCTCACACAATTGTCTTCCCGAGCCAAGAGGGTTGAAGCTTGACTTACCATATCGGGGTCCTGATGGATCCTATCGCAACGATTAATCCCAAGAAGGACAGCACACTGGCAATGCTGCAGGCTGCCCAGAAGCGGGGCTGGCAGATTTCTGTTTTCACACTCTCGGATCTCACCAAGACAGCCGCAGGCGTCAGCATTCGGCATCAGCTCATCCAGGTCCATGATGACCTGAAACAATGGTTTTCAGTCATCGCCGAACAGACCTCGGCAGCAAGCGTCTTTGACGCCATTCTCATGCGAAAAGACCCACCTTTCGACATGGAGTACATATACGCCACCTACCTCCTTGATTTTATTGAGAAATCAGGCACTCCCGTGCTGAACCGGCCGGGCAGTATCAGGGACTGCAATGAGAAGCTGTTTGCACTTCAGTTTCCTGACTGCTGCCCTCCACATATCGTGACCCGCGACATGGCAGCCCTGAAAGCGTTTCATGCGGAGCACGGTGACGTCATCTACAAGCCGCTGGACGGTATGGGAGGTGCCTCCATTTTTCGTGCCACGGCCACGGAGCATAACCTGTCTGTCATTGTCGAAACTCTGACACAACACGGCACTGTACAGACCATGGCGCAGCGCTATATCCCCGAGATCGTCAACGGCGATACCCGCATCCTCCTGATTAATGGCGAGCCAGTCCCCTATGGCCTGGCGCGGGTACCCCTGGCCGGCGAAACCCGGGGCAATCTGGCTGCCGGCGGGTCTGGCGTTGGTCGCGAACTGACAGAACGCGATCGTTTTATCTGCGATCAGGTGGGCCCCGTGCTCAGGGAGAAAGGTCTGTATTTCACGGGCATTGATGTCATCGGGGACTATCTCACCGAAATCAACGTGACCTGCCCGACCTGTATTCGTGAGCTGGACGCGGCTTTTGACCTGGATATCGCGGGTGATTACATGCAATTTATCGAATCGGAGATACTGCAGGGCTGATGGCCGCAGTCACACCAGCGGACCTCTCAAGCCCGGTCTCTTCTGCAGACCGGCTGAGCTTCACCCTGCTTCTTGCAGTTGCGTTGCACGCTGCGCTGATTCTGGGTGTGACCTTCACATTCGTGACCAGCAAACCTTCCACACACACCATGGAGGTCACCCTCGCACAGCAGCGCAGCAAGAACACGCCCGACAAGGCCGACTTCCTGGCCCAGTTCAGCCAGACCGGCAGTGGCACGCTGGAAGAAAAAGCGCTGCTGACATCACCCACGGAATCCGCGTTTCAGGACACACAGATCAGGGAAACCAGCGAGGTCGCACCCGCCAGGTCAACACCACGCCCGGTCGAGGAGAAAAGGACCGTGGTGACCACTGTGGCCGAAGCCGACAACAAGGTGCAGCTGGACCAGCAACTGACGGACCCGGAACCTTCAACGGAACCCGTCGAGGGAGAGAAGTCCCTGCGAACAAGAGCACTGGAGATTGCCAGTCTTGAAGCGCGCCTTGACCGGCAGCGCCAGATTTACGCCAAACGTCCAAGGGTCAAGCGGCTCACCAGCCTGTCGACGGCTGCCAGTGCCGATGCCTTTTACCTGAATTCCTGGCGACGAAAAATCGAAAGCGTCGGCAACCTGAACTACCCCGATGAGGCCCGCCAGCAGAAACTCTATGGGTCCCTGCGACTCATGGTGGCGATCCTGCCCGATGGTTCCATCAAGGAAATTGAACTGCTCGAATCTTCCGGCTACCCGGTGCTGGACGACGCGGCCATCCGCATCGTTCGTCTGGCCGCGCCTTTTGCGCCTTTCCCTGATGAACTCAGGGAAACCACCGACGTCCTCGAGATCATCCGCACCTGGCAGTTCCGGCGCAATTCATCCCTGAGAAGCTACTGATGCGTGAAGCGGCGCCCTTCACTTCTCTGCGGGGACACCTGCTGGTCTCTTTGCCCAGCCTCCAGCAGGACTATTTCTCCCGCTCGGTGACCCTGCTGGTTGAGCACAACCGTGACGGCGCATTCGGTCTCGTGGTCAGCAACCCCCTGGAAGCTGATCTTGCCGTACTGCTGGCAGATCACGACATTGACTGTCCCGACGACATTACCCTGCTGGAGAGCGGTCCCGTCGAACAGGATCGCCTGTTCTTTCTGCACAGCAGTGACCGGACTTTTGAAAACTCCGTCGCCGTTAACGAAGCGGTACAGATATCAACCTCCCTGGACCTGCTGGACGCCATCGCCCGCGGGGAAGGCCCTGCTGACCTGGTGGCGGGTCTTGGCTACGCAGGCTGGTCAGGCGGTCAGCTTGAAAGCGAGATCCAGGCAGATGTCTGGCTGGTCACGCCCTACATTCACGAGGTGGTGTTCCGAACCCCGTTCGAGAAGATGCCAGAGGCAGCGGCACGCGCTATCGGGATTGACCTTAACCTGATATCACCAGTTCCAGGTCATGACTGATATCGTAATGGGTTTCGATTTTGGCAAGCGCCGAATCGGTATCGCCGTCGGACAGTCCGTCACCGGGACGGCCTCTCCCGTGGGCATCGTCAACGCCAGGGAAGGAAAACCGGAGTGGCAGAAGATCGACAAGCTTGTTGAGGAATGGCAACCCGGCGTTCTTGTCGTGGGTCTGCCGATCAACATGGATGATTCCGGCAGCGAGATGAGCGCCGCCGCGGAACGCTTCGGACGCCGTCTGCACGGTCGCTATCACCTGCCGGTTGAAATGATGGACGAACGACTTTCCACATTCGAAGCCAGGGAATTCAGCGATGAGGCAGAAGTCGACGCCATCGCTGCCAGGCTTATTCTGGAATCCTGGCTACAGCTCAAACACCCGTAACCCAGGCAGCTCGCTACTCTTCGAGGGAAAGACCACCCACCGGTGCCGAGTTGAACTGGGGCGCCTGCTGGGTTTCTCCGGACAGTTTGATCATGAGGCGCAGGTCATTGGCGGAGTCCGCAGAAGCCAGGGCAGCGTCATAAGAGACTTCACCACTTCGATACAGCTGGTAGAGCGCCTGGTCAAAGGTCTGCATACCCTGCTCAGTGGATTTGGTCATGATCTCTTTCAGGGAGTGCACATCTCCCTTTTTGATCGTATCTGATACCAGCGGTGTATTGATTAAAACCTCGATGGCCGCGCGACGTCCCTTTCCATCAATCGTCGGAATCAGCTGCTGCGCAACCATGCCGCGAAGGTTCAGCGACAGGTCCATCCAGACCTGGTGATGACGTTCTGAAGGAAAAAAGTTGATAATCCGATCCAGCGCCTGGTTGGCGTTGTTGGCGTGAAGCGTTGCCAGACACAGGTGACCCGTCTCAGCAAACGTCACCGCATATTCCATGGTGTCTGAACTCCGGATCTCACCAATCATAATGACA
>JAQCAK010000052.1 GCA_027621895.1 Pseudomonadota bacterium
TGCTGGCGGGTCGGGAGTCGCTGCAATACCTGGCCCTGCTGAACAGCGGTGGATTCAAAACCGATGCCCCCGAAAGCTACCGGGCTGAATTCGGTGGTGGTGGCGGTATTGCGAGTGCCCGGGGCATTGCAGGCATGTTTAATCCGCTCGCCAACGGCGGCGGAGACCTGGTGGACAAGGTCACCCTGGCCAGGATGGGTGCCGTTTCGGCCGCCACCATGAATGACGTGACGCTGGTGATGCCCACCCGTTTCAGTCCGGGATTCATGCTGAGTATGGACAATCGCTGGCGCCCCACCGGTGAACTGGAAACCATCATCCTGGGCCAGCATGCCTTTGGCCACGCCGGTGCCGGAGGCAGCGTGGGATTCGCCGACACCGAGTGTCACATGGGTTTTGGTTATGCCATGAACCGGATGGGAGCAGGCATCCTGCTCAATCCACGGGGCCAGTCGCTGGTTGATGCGGCCTACCGGAGCCTGGGTTACACCACCAGCGAGCCTGGCTTCTGGATCCGTTAGTGAGCGGGCAAACCAGTAACCGGGGGAGCCCGATATGACACCTGACACCGAGGAAGCCCGCATCAGCCTGGCCATGGCTGCCATGCCGGAGCTGCTGGCAGACTGGCAACCAGGTGTCATGGCTGATCCGGTGCTTGAAGGAACCAGCCTCTGGCAGCTGCAGCGTGCAGCGGTGCAGGCCGGGCAACTGGACGACAGGCCTCTTTACTGGCAGCGACTGGTCACTCGACTGGGTATGCGCAGTGCGGGCGGGGAGGACTTGGCAAGCCGGATCGCGGCCTTCGAGCGGGCATCCCGCGGTATTGACGACATAGCCTTCAGCGACGCTGCCGATTTCCGGGTGCTGGTAACAGGCTTCGATCCGTTCCGCCTGGACGAGAACATCATCCAGAGTAATCCGTCGGGACATCTGGCGCTGCTGCTGGACGATACCCTGCTGCCCGCGGGCCAGGGGGTCGCCTCGGTGCAGAGCTGCATGATCCCGGTTCGCTATCCCGACTTCGATGCGATGCTGATTGAGTCGACGCTACAGGGGATTGTGAACCGATATGACCTGAACATGTTGATCACGGTCAGCATGGGGCGCACAGGCTTCGACCTGGAACGCTTCCCCGGCCGGCGTCGCTCTGCGCCGGGTCCGGATAATCTCAACCTGATGAGCGGCGGTACCGAGGCCGCGCCAGTGGTGCCGCCCGGGCTTGACGATGGCCCCGAGTTTGTTGAGTTCTCTCTGCCGGTGGAAGCGATGCTGAAGGTTGCCGGTGACTATGAAGTCCATGACAATCACGGGATCTCAACGCTGGAGTCAGGCGACGTTTCGCCAGACCATCTTGATGAGGTAGCCGGTGAAACCTGTGTTCGCGGCAGTGGTGGCGGCTACCTGAGCAACGAGATTTCGTACCGGGCCATTCTCTGGCGTAACCGGCAGGGGTTTGATTTCCCGTTGGGGCATATCCACACCCCGCGAATGGCCGGGTATGACCGGGACACGCTGCAGAAAATCAGTGTTCAGCTACAAGCCCTGGTCAGGGCGGCTGTGGAGGTACTCGATGACAAGACCGCCGCATGATGAAACATGCAGCAGTCCCGGTCATCTGGGCTGGTTGATACCGAGCCGGTGTTACTTGGGTGGGGGTGGTCCAATCTGGGTGCTCAGGCCGCCAGCGAACTCCGGAGACGGCTCGTTGCCCAGCAGGATTGAACCCAGATCCTCGTAAAGCGGGTGCGCAACCCAGCGGTGGGTTGCAGCGCCATGTGCATCACGCAGCTTGCGTTCCAGCGGGCTGTGCATGCGCATACCCGTGGTGCCAGCGGTGTTGTGCAGCAGGTCAACGACCTTCATGCATTCATTGGCCGCGTGCGTACAGGCCAGTCGGGCATCCTGGGTGGTCTTGGCACCCGGCAGCTTGTCGTTGTCCCGCAGCTCGTCTTCCACGGCTTCCATGGCTTCCATCAGGAAAGCGCGACAGGATCGATACATGGCTTCAGCCACACCCATTCGGTACTGGGCGATACCGCGCTTCGCCAGTGAGGTGGATGACAGCATGGGGATCTTGTTCTTGGCGATGTCGGCGAAAACTTCCAGCGAACCCTTGGCGACGCCCAGTGCAATGGCTGCCTTGTTGTAAGCCAGGCGCAGCGCTGTAGGCATCCGGTAGACCGGGTTCGGGTAATGGGCCGGCAGGCTCCAGAGATCGATACCGGTGTATTTTGCCGGTACCACGGCGCCGTCGGCCTTGGCGTCGTCTGAGCCCGAACCGCGTAGACCGGCAACGTCCCAGGTTTCGACAATTTCAAACTGGTCCCTGGGCAGTAACCACAACTTGAAGACCATCTGGCCGTTCTCGTCCAGGTCGGGCTCGTCCCCTTTCATCAATGGCGCGCCCATGAAACAGTAGTCAGCGTTGTGACAACCGGAGATAAAGGTCGTCTGCCCCCAGACCTTGACGGAGCCATCCGGCTGCCGCTCTGCCCGGGGGGGTGTGGAGCCAGGGCCACCGCCACCGCACATGACGACCCGGGGGTTGTCGATGTAGATCTCTTTGGCCAGTTCCGGGTCCATGCCACCCGCAGCCATGGCGTTGATCTCGGATCCGAGCATCACGTTCCAGGCGACAGAGGCATCAATGGCTGCCATATGTTCGAGTATCTCAATGGTTTCCATTGAGCTGGCATCCTCACCGCCCAGCTCTGTGGGCAGTGCGAACCGGAAGAATCCCTCGTCCACCAGACGGGTGACGATATCTGTGGGCAGTTTCCGGATTTTCTGGGCTTCATCACCCGCAGCGAGAATCTCTTCCCGCAGGTCTTCTATCTTTGCCAGGCGTTCCTGGTGAATTGCTCGCAGCATGCTGAACCATCTCTTGTTTAGATATGGCACAGTGTAGACAGATCTGGGGAAAAAAATAAAGTGGACGACAGTTTTAATTGACCTCTATCAAAAGCGGTCTGAAACCGTGTCGGGAACCGGAAGAAAGGTCCCCGGGGGCGGATAGGCCCCCGGGGCTTCACCGCCTGGGGTATCAGGCGGCGTCTTTCCGTGGGGTCGCGTCTTCCTGGCTGGATTCGTTGCGCCCTGGAAAAGGGATCGACTCGAAAAATTCGCGGTTCATGCGCTCCCAGAGGAGTTGGGTGCTGGCCTCCACGCCCATGCCGCTGTCTCGGGTCAGGTGTACCGGCTCCAGAATCGAAACACTGACAGGCCCCGGCGTGACTTCGCGGCTGCCCTTGGGGCGGAGTTCCCGAAGTCCCTTGAGGAGGACAGGGACAACGGGAACCCGCTTTTCAAGCGCAAGCAGGGAAACGCCATGGCGGAACTGACCGAGTTTGCCATCAGTCGCGCGGGTGCCTTCCGGGAAAATGCAGATATTGCAGTTGTGGTCCAGCAGCCACTTGGCATAGTCCAGCGTCCGGGACCCCCCGCCACGAACAATGGGGAAATTGCCCATGGCGAGTGACTGGTACCAGGGCTGAAGAATCAGTTTCTTTTTGCCTTTCACGAACCAGCGGTCTGCAGCCGCGCCGAAATACAGGTTGTTGCGGATTTTCTCCGGCATGGCCTGCATAAAGACGGGTGTATCCATGTGGCTCTGGTGGTTGGCGATAAAAATCGCGGGACCGTCCAGGGCTTCCAGGTGTTCAGCACCTTTGACACTGACGCTGGTGCAGTATTGATCAACCCAGCGCAGGTACTCCCGCTGGCGCAGCGCCTTGCGGGCGAGCCGGGCCCAGGGCTGGATCTGCCAGTGATGGGGCCCACCGTATTCAAGTTCATCCGGGATGATGGTGGTGGTGCTGGTCATGGACATGTTCACGCTCCTTCATGCGTGGGTTGATAAGATTGTGGTCCTCGAAAAAGCAAGCGGTGTGCCAATTTGTCTCAGACCCCGTTAATGACGCCGCGGCAGTATCTTTCAGGCATGTAAAGCCGCGATAACTGGTGTATGAAGACTGATCCAGCACCATAAAGAGGCAGTTGAAAGGGCAATCTGTCGTTTTTTGTGCAGTGCCCCTAAGGTACTATGGCGGCTTCGAGCGACAACTGAATATTTGAACTGAAGAAGGACAGCCAATATGGATCTCAAGGGTAAGACCATCATCATTACCGGCGGCGGCCAGGGCCTTGGCCGGGCGATTGCCATTGAATGCGCGTCGGCCGGCGCCAACCTCGCGCTGATTGACCTGAACGATGAGCCGCTCGCAGAAGCCGTGCAGCTCTGCAAGGATGCCGGCGGTGACGCCAGGTCCTACAAGGGCAATATCGCCAGGGAAGATGAAGTGATCTCTGTGTTTGACGCGATCGAGGCGGATTTCGGGGCCATCCATGGCCTGGTCAACAACGCCGGTATCCTGCGCGACGGCCTGCTGGTGAAAGTGAAAGACGGCGAGATTGACAAGCGCATGTCCCTGGCTGAATGGCAGGCGGTCATCGATGTGAACCTGACGGGCGTTTTCCTCTGTGGCCGTGAAGCAGCAACGCGAATGATCCAGAAGGGTGTGCCCGGGTGCATCATTAACATCTCGAGTATTTCGAAGGCCGGGAACATGGGGCAGACCAACTACTCCGCGGCCAAGGCCGGTGTGGCCGCGATGGCCACGGTCTGGGCGAAGGAACTGGCGCGTTACGGGATTCGTGCAGCGGCAATTGCCCCCGGATTCATCGCGACAGAAATGGTCGCCAGCATGAAGCCGGAAGCACTGGAGAAGATGGCCGCGGGCATTCCGCTGAAGCGTCTTGGCGAACCCCGCGAGGTCGCGCACACCGCGCGTTACATCTTCGAGAACGATTACCTGAGCGGTCGGGTCATCGAACTGGATGCGGGTCTGCGAATCTGATGCGCCCGCAACGCGCCGCGGTATTCCTCAGGCCACTGCTGCTTGCCGGTTTTGCCGCGGTTGCGTTCAGTCCCCTTGCCGGCGCGGACCAGGCCGGCATTGATGGCCCCTTTATCGAATCGTCAGCGATCATCTGGAAGGTGAACAGTGCCAATGCGTCCCGGTGGAAGACGCTGGTCGGTGGCAGTGAAGGCGGCCAGATCAATGCCAGGGACGTTCAGTTCGGCGAGTGGCAGCTGGCGCCCGGGGCGATCTACCATGGCCACCGCCATGAAGCCCCGGAGATTTACTACATCACCGGCGGCAAGGCCCGCTGGACGGTCGGTGACGAGAGTCGGGAAGTCACCGCGGGTACAACTGTCTATACACGGCCCGGTGAAGTCCACCGCATGGAGAACCTCACCGATGAACCGGTGACAGCACTCTGGATCTGGTGGGCGCCGGGTGGTGACACCTCGGTTTTTTCAGGGGAATACACCTTTACTGAACCTCAACCGGCTCAACCCGGGGTGGGTTTCGAGGAATCGGTAGAGCGGCTTTACTAATCGAGCAGTTGCAAGGGCTCAGGCGCTGGCCTGCTCCCCGGTGACCAGGTTGTCCACCAGGTCCACCACGAACATGCCGGCCATCATGGCGACGGTAAAGATCAGGATATCCAGGTTCATATAGGACAGCGCGGCGAAGGCCGGGCCGGGGCAGAGCCCAACCATGCCCCAGCCGATACCGAAGAGCGCTGCCCCTGACACCAGTCGAACATCGATGTCCCTGCGGGTGGGCAGGCGAAACATGTCGCTGAACACCGGCGCTTTGAGTCGACCGAGGCCAAGCTGGAAAAACGGCAGGCTGACCATGAGCGCACCGCCCATCACGAACATCAGGGTGGGATCCCAGTTCCCGAAGATATCGAAGAACCCGATCACCCTGGCAATATCGGTCATGCCCGACATGGCCAGCCCGAAGCCGAAAACGATGCCACAAAAGAGAGAAGCGGCCAGGAGTTTCATGACAGCAGCCCCCGGATAAAAACCGTGAGTACGCCGGTCGTCATAAAGATCAGTGTTGCAACAATGGATCTTGGCGACAGCCGCCCGATACCACAGACGCCATGGCCGCTGGTGCAGCCGCTGCCCAGCCTGGTGCCGACCCCAACCACGAATCCCCCGGCAATCAGCCAGGCCATGGGCAGATCAAAAGCGGGTACCGGCGTTTCCGACAGGTTGTGCCAGGCGAATGCACCCAGGGGCAGGCCCACCATAAAGGCCACAGCCCAGGGATGACTCATGGGCTGGAACACGCCGTTAAAAGCGATGCCAGTGATGCCGGCAATACGCCCGACCAGGACCATTAGCAACACCGCGGCAACACCAATACTGAGACCACCGGCCAGGCCGATGAGATACTCCTGTGGCATTCCTGTCATTCCCCGTAGGCTTCCCGATTAAACCGCAGCATCTTACCCGAACCGCCATGCAGATGCTGCCCGTCGCGAAAGCCGATCTCGCCGTTGACGACCACAAGGGAAATCCCGGCAGGTTCAGATTTGGGCTCATCGTAGGTAGCCCTGTCTTCGATGGTTGCCGGATCGAACAGCACCAGGTCCGCCCAGTTGCCCGGCTTGATCACACCCCGTTCCTTCAGGCCGAAGACAGATGCCGGCAGCGATGTCATGCGCCTGACCGCCTCGGGCAGGGTCAGGATCCGGTCTTCCCTGACATACCGGGCAAGAATCCTCGGAAAGGTGCCAAACAGCCGTGGGTGAGGTCGGCCCCTGAGGTCGGGAATGCCATCAGAGCCGACCATCATGTCGTGGAAACGCAGGTTCGTGACGATATCCTGTTCGTCGATCACGAACTGGATGCAGATAGTCCGATCGCCCTTCGGAGCAGTGAGGATCTGGTGGGTCAGATCGCAGATGTCGACCCGCTGCTCGGCCGCCAGATCTTTCAGCATGCGCCCCTCGTACTCCCTGAAGGCGGGGCAGCTGGCAATGCGGATGACTTTAGCCAGTTCACGATTGATGTTGTCGAGATTGAAGTACTCGATCATGCGGCCGCTGCCGGCGGTGTAGGGATACACATCCAGCGTCACGGGCTGGCCGGCCTGCAGTGCGGCGTCGACCTTCGCTATGGACTGGCCCACCTTGCCCCAGTTGGCCGGGCCAGCGGACTTGTGATGCGAGATGTGCAGGTGAACGCCGGCTTCCCTGCCGATGGTCAGCGCCTCATCAACCGCATCCAGCAGGTAATCACCCTCGTTGCGCATGTGTGTGGTGTAAAGCGCGTGGGTCGCCTTTGCCTCGGCCGCCAGTTCGATCACCTCGTCGGTTTCGCTCCAGCGTCCGGGCCGGTAGATCAGGCCGGTAGAGAAACCGCAGGCACCCTGTTCAATAGCCTGTGCAACATGGCCTTTCATCTGGCTCAGCTCGTCCCGTGTTGGCGCACGCTTCTCCATCCCCATGACCAGGGTTCGAACCGTGTTGTGACCGACCAGCATCATGTTGTTGATACCCGGTTGTCGGGCCAGGGCTGCCTCGAAGTAGCCATTGAGGTCAGTGAAGTCACCTTCCAGGCCCGCCAGGATACCGCCGCTGGCGCGGCCAGGGTCCACAGCCGGGTCGAGCGGAATAGCGCTGAAGCCGCAGTTGCCCGCCACCACGGTGGTCACCCCCTGGGCCAGTTTGAATTCCATGCCCGGATGACGAAAGAAGGCACCGTCGTCGTGGGAATGGGTATCGATGAAACCGGGGCAGAGCGTCTGGCCCCTGCCGTCAATTTCGGTCTTGCCGGCGCCCGCAGCACCGACCTCGGTGATCCGGCCGTCCCTGATACCGAGGTCGGCGTGGATGGGCGGGCCGCCGAGGCCGTCCAGGAGGGAGATGTTGCGGATGGTGAGGTCGTTGGGCATGGTGCGTTATAAACCGTAGCGGGTGGGTTGGGTTCTTAGCCATTCGCCGATCATCTCGCCGATCATGATGCAGGTGAGATTGGTGTTGGCGCGAGGTACAAACGGCATGATCGAGGCGTCGGCGACCACCAGGCCATCGAAACGGTGTGCCCGGCCGAACGGGTCCACCACGGCCATGGGATCGCCAGCATCGCCCATTTTTACGGTGCCACAGGGGTGGTAGCCGCTGGCCGCGAACTTCCGGCAGAGGTTGGCGAGGCTTTCATCGTCGTGGCCCCTGGCCGGGTCGGGGAAGGTCACCCGGCTGATCATATCGCCCAGTTCGCCGGTGCCCGCGAAAGCCAGCGTGTCTTTCATGCAGGCCACCAGCCGGGAGGTATCCCGGTCATCTTCACAGAACCGGTTATCGATCACCGGTGCATCCAGCGGGTTGCCGGACTGCAGACGCAGCTCGCCCCGGCCGTACTGGTATTCCAGCACGGCCGCGATGCTGAACAGCGGCAGGCCATCGCGACGACCGGCGAAACTGATCTGCTCGATCTGCAGGTCGTTTCGCTTCCCGGAGCCCGGTGCGGTATAGCGCAGAATCGTCTGGATAATCGGGCGGTCGTGATCGATCAGGGTTGAATCCTTTACCTCGCAGACCACCGACAGCGCTGGATGATCCGACAGGTTCTGGCCAACGCCGGGTTCATCCGCCAGGCAGTCAATCCCGAAATGCTGCAGCTGGGCCCGGGGTCCGATGCCGGAATGCATCAGGATGTGGGGTGACATGATCGCGCCGGCGCACAGCACTACCATGCGAGCCTGCAGCACCCCGGTGGTGCCGTCAGCCTGCAGGACTTCCACGCCTGTGGCCCTTCTGCCGGTGAAGCAGATGCGCAGCACCCGGGTATTGGCCCGGATCGTCAGATTGGGCCGGACGCGAGCGGAGGCGAGGTATCCAATAGCACAGGAAATGCGCAGTCGGCCCAGTTTGTTCATGGGATGCGGACCGGCACCGTAGCTGTTCGGTGCGTTGGCATCCTCACAGGACGGATAGCCGAGTCGATCGGCGGTGTCCAGGAACGCGCCCTGCTGGGGTTCCAGTTCATCCCTGGGATAGCGGCGAATACTGATCGGCCC
>JAQCAK010000053.1 GCA_027621895.1 Pseudomonadota bacterium
TTTGTAGCCGGCAGCTGAAGTTCAAAGATACTCGGTAACTATCGCGTTTTCACTGAGAAACAGCTTGCCAGGATCTATGCCCAGACTCGTGCTTTCGCTGATCGACTGCGACTCGGTGAGTGAGCTGAACAGGTCCGGCAACACCGGATCTTCGACTACCGCATGCGCGGCAGCGGATAGCAGATTGAGGAGGCCAATAAGCAGCAGAGGTTTAAGATTCATTGTCGGTTTCCTTGATTCTGTCGGTAATAGCAGCCAGTGTGTTTCGATATTTCTCGTTGCCCGGTTCAGCCAGATAGGCTCGCCGGGCGAGTACCAGCGCCTCATCCAGGTCCAGGTCCAGTCGATAGAGCACCCAGGCAAGGTTGTTCATCACGATGGAGCTTTCGGGAGCAGACGCTTGCAGCGACTGAAAAATTGGCAGCGCCCGCTGGTGTTGGTCTTGCTGAACCAGCAACGCACCAGCTTTCAGACGTGCTGCTGGCGAGTCTCCCCGCAGAGCCGTTTCCAAAGCGTCCTCCGCCAGACCGGCCTGTTCAAGTGCCGAGATCCGCAGCAGTCTGCCGCCTGGTGTATCGCTCACAGCTTCTGAGAGTTTCAGTGCCTCCTGGGTCCTGTTCGCCTGCAAGGCTAGTACCACTTCAATATCACGGGCCAGTGGCAGGGACTGCCTGGTAAGCCACTGTCTTGCGGCAGCGAATTCCCCTCGCGCATTCAGAGAATCGATGTAGGTCAGCAGCGCCTCATTGTTCTCGGACGCCAGTGACTCCACCAGATTTCCAACTTCCAGGTATCGCCCGGTTCTGAGATTGAGCCTGGCAGCAAACACGAGATCCTGCTGCTTCAGATCTTTCCTGGGGATTCGATAAATGGCAGCCAGAGCCTCTTCCGGATAACCCTGGTAGTCACGGGCCCTGGCAAGAACCACCAGCGCAGATCTGTCATCCGGCAGTTGCATCAACACGCGCTCAGACTGCCGTGCAGCTTCCCGGTAGTCACCCAGGCGAAGACTGACTTCTGCCAGAACAGTTCGAGCGCGAGGCGAAAACGGCAGCTGTCTGATACCTCGGGAAAGGTAATCCTGGGCTTCTTTCCAGTTACCATTGGCGAAAGTCAGCAATCCCAGCGTCACCATTAACCTGCCCCGGTTCCGCAGAATGCTGTCGGCCTGTTTCAGTTGATCCCGCGCCTGCTCGAAGGCCGCTTGATGGAGTGCCACCAGTCCCATGCCATAGAGCTCAATACCACGCCAAGTCGCATCCGAGCGCGATAAGGTCGACAGGAAACCATCAATGGCATCTGCCTTGCCCTGCAAGGCGAGAATCTCGATTCGCAACAGCGCAAGCTCAGGCACATCGGCCTGCTTGTCTTCGATGACATTCAATCGGTCAGCTGCCCTGTTCAGTTGCCCCGTACGAAGCAGGAACTCGACGGCCAACACCGTCATTTCCACATCATCAGGTGCCTGGTCGAGCCATTGAAAAAGCGCCTCTGCGTCTTCCTCTATAAAAAACCGTGCTCGCGCCATCTCACGATTGTTCACATTCTCGAGACGCGCTTTCTCAAGCAGGGTTCGCGCCAAGGTCATACTGTCAGCTCTTCGCGCTGCCATTGCAGCCTCGGGCAGCAATTCGGGATAGGTCAGCGAGGCTTTCTGAAGATATACCAGCGCCTCCTGTTCCCTGCCGATACCGGTTTCTATACGGGCCAATGCTCGAACTCGCTCCACAGGGTCCTGCCAGGTCACGTCCGGGAACCGCTGTCGTGCAAGCTGCCACTGCCGACTACGCAGTTCCAGACGAAGCGCACCCAACTGGGCGTCGCTGCTCCCGGGGTCCAGCGCAATGGCCCTCAGGAACCAGGCATAGGCAGCCGGCCAGTTCTGAAGTTGTTCATAGGCCCGTGCACGTCCGAGGCTCGCGACTGCATGGGCCGGGTCCTGCATGACAATTTCCCGGTAGGCAAGCTCTGCCTCCACAGCAAGGCCGGACTCCAGCAACAGATTCGCCTCATTGGCCCGGGATGACAGATCCTGGCTACACCCTGCGAGCAACAGAGCCGCCAACATGAGCAATACAACGGAGCATTGCATTCTCCAGGGGAGGAGAGAGTGAGTAAGGTTCATAGAGTTAGCCACGCCTGAATAAAGTCGTCGGAACAGTCATTGGTTCCATCAAATCTCTATAAGCAAGGGGTGTGCCACTCAGAGTGGCCCAGTCTGAAGATACAGTTCTTGCGGTCTGGGGGTAGACAAGCGAAAGAGCTGGTGTTGCGAGTTTGCATATACTTGCGACCTGCAAATGCAGATTGCAAAGATTTGTGACAAGGACAGCAGGGAGTTAGAGAGACATCCTCATGTACTCAGCCTCATGCAGTAAACGGTCTGTCACGGATTTGAGCTCCTCGACGTCCCAGGGCTTGCCCAGGAAGTACCGAATATCGCATTCATCTATGGCCCGCTGACGCTGTTCTGCATCAGCGCTGCCACTCAGAAGCACCTGTAATGTTTTAGGATATCGTCGGGCGACGACTGACAGGAACTCGATGCCATCCACGTCCGGCATCCTCAGGTCGGATATGACCACGTAGAAATCCTGTGCTGCCAGCCGTTCAAACGCCGCCGCCGCCGAGTTGACAGTCTCGACCTGCCAGCCCTGGCGTCCCAATATCCGGGCGACGGACTTCAACACATGAAGATCGTCGTCAACCAGCAGAATGGAGAACCGCGTCGTCATGCAAGCCGCTTCAGGCACAGGCCACCTTCGTGTTTGCGGATTCCTGAATGCTGACCAACTGCCTGATTACTTGTGGGTCGTAGACTTCCTGCCCCGCCTGCTGCATTTCCAGCAACGCTCGTTCGCGACCGACCTGGTCAGCGCGCACCACGAAATCAGCAGCGACTCGAACGACCCTGGCACCGATCGGAATAAATCCACCTACCAGCTGGCGCGGATATCCATCACCATCCATATCTTCACGGTGGTGACGAACAATGGCGACGACCTCGTCTTCCTGGCCTTCATCGGCCAGTACCTGCGCACCCGTTTCCGGGTATTGCTGGTGCTGCATGTATTCACTGACCGTCATTTCCGAATGTGTTTTGCGGAGCAGCTCGTCCGGAAGCGCAAGGAAGCCAATTTGATGTAGCTCAGCGGCCAGCAGTATCTGTTCCCGTTGATTCACTGGCAGCTTCATTGCACTGGCCAGCTCACCAGCCAGCCGACTGGTTCGTCGCGCGTAGGCTTTTGAACCCGGCAGCCTGGCTTCCAGCAGCTGAAGGAAAATGCTGATCGCTGCCCGGTAACGGGTACCTGCAAGCATGGCCGCAGTACCGTCAAGCAGCCTAGCTGTAAAATCGACCTTCTCTTCCGCCTGCTCTGCCCGATTTCCCAGATGCCTGAGTTTGTCCGTCGCTTGTTCCTGCTCCTGGTATTCACCAAGCTCCTCAACGATCGCCCGTCGCAGCTCACTGGCATCCCAGGGTTTGGTGAAATAGCGATTAATACGACCAGAATTGATCGCGGAGATGGTTGAGTCCAGCTCAGCGAAACTGGTCAGTACGATCTTGCGTGTCAGTCGGTTAATGCGAGAGACCTGGCACAGAAAACGCGTGACATCAATATCCCGCCGATTGAGATCAACAATCACAACCTGGATGTCATATTCCTGGCAGAAGCTGAGCGCCCGTTCCACAGAGCTCGCCGACAGGACAGCAGCATCAAGGGGCCTGACCAGGCGGTTGATTGCCTGGAACATGCGCTGATCATCATCAAGAAGCAGAATATTGGTCGCCATGGTGTCCTCCAGCCGACTGGCCGGGCCGATCGTGTGTGAACCACTTCAAGCAAGATACATACCAACATAAATATTCTTGAATTTCAGTCAGTTACATACCTATCAACAGGGCGTACCTGCCACTTTTGGTCCACTCCTGACGTTGCTATCATCGCTTTGAACCCTGATACGCCGGTAAACGCCATGAAAGGTATCGTCATGAACCTGCTGAATGAAATGGTTGAGCAGGAAATGGGGCTGGCCGCCTGGAATAGTGCGCTGGCGGAGGCCGGTCTGACCGGAACCTACACGGCTGCCGGACGCTATGATGATAATGAACTGCTGTCGCTGGTCAGCATTATCTCAAGGCGATCCGGGATTCCTGAACCGGCGCTGATCACCGCCTTTGGCAAATTCATGTTTCCCGCCTTCAAGCAGCGCTACCCGGAATTGGTCGACGACGAACTTGGCCTGCTGGATTTCCTGGCCACCATCGAGGATGTCATTCACGTCGAGGTGCTCAAACTCTACCCTGATGCATCCGTACCGACTTTTACCTATGTACGGCAGGCGGAGAACCACCTGGAGATGCGTTACGACTCACCGCGCCGCCTGTGTGCGCTGGCCGAAGGACTGATCGCTGGTGCCGCAGCACATTACAATGCGGTTTACGATCTGCATCACAGCCCCTGCATGCATGATGGCGCTGCCTATTGCGGATTAAACGTAACGATCCGATGAGCGATGAATTCGAGAAAGCCTATCATCGGGAAAAGGCAGCCAGGCTCGAGGCGGAGAAACTGCTGGAAGACTCCAGCCGCGAACTCTACTTCAAGAACCGGGAACTGGAGGCTGCCAACGAAAACCTGAAGCGAAACCAGCAGCAGCTTGTACAGCAGGAAAAGATGGCCTCAGTTGGTTTCCTTGCCTCCGGCATTGCCCACGAAATCAATAACCCGCTGGGTTACTCGCTCAGCAACATGACAGTGCTGAAGGAATACGCCGACGACCTGGCCGTCATGATGAAAGCCCTGGATACCGCGACGGATCTCGACACTGTTCGTGACACGATCGTTGACGACAATATTCAGCACATCCTTGCGGATCTTCCTGACCTGCTGGCGGAATCGATTCACGGACTGGAATCCGTCAAACAGATTGTCAGCGACCTGAGGGCTTTTGCAAGGTCAGGCGAAGATTCGGCAGCTACCGCCAATCTCAACGAGATCCTGCAGACAACACTCAATGTACTGAAAGGCCAGATCAAACATCGCTATCCGGTAGAGACCCACCTGGGTGTCCTGCCGCCAGTTACCTGTATGGCCGGAAAACTAAGCCAGGTGTTTGCGAATATCATCATCAACGCCACCCAGGCGATGCCGGACGGCGGCAAGGTTTACATTGAAACGCGTGCAGATGGTGACCACGTGATCGTCGAGATATCGGATGACGGACCGGGCATACCGGAAGCCCATCTCACAGAGGTATTCAGCCCGTTCTTTACAACCAAGCCCGTCGGTGAAGGCACGGGGCTTGGACTTGCCATCTGCTATGCCATCATCACCGAGGATCACCGTGGCTCACTGAGTGTGACCAATGGTGCCGGGCGAGGAGTGGGGGCCAACTTCAAAATCACGATTCCGCTTTGCTGAGGCCGGCCATCTCTGGCGCTGTTGTTCCTGGTCCAGGCTTCAGCTGACATGCGCCAGACCGACTGACGAAAGCGCCGCCGGCGCCGGCCTGATATCAGTTTCCAATTGCAGGACGCCTACGTCATCTACAACCTGCCACCGCTCGGTGAAGAGGAAGCCGCATTCGAAGCATTAAAGCAGATCGGTACTCTGGTGCTGGTGACCTCATCAAACCAGAGTTCCAAACGCGACGTTTCACGCATGCTGGATCGACTGGAACACCACGGTCTGGATTTAATTGCCGGTCTGATGACGGACGTCCCCCGTGAACTGGCCACCATGGGCGTGTTCGATCCACGAGCCGATATTCGACTCGCCGTTCAGCGAGTCAGCCAGTGGCTGAAGCATCTTGCAGCCTGTCGACCGCATCTATCGAGGGCCTGATCAACGAGAGCAATGATGTCGCGAGGTCAGGTATCCGCTCAATTTCTTGCGCCTTGAACGCGGCTTCGAGTTCACGACAACACTGGTGCAGCGCCATGGCGCCGAACATACCTGCACTTGAACCCAGCGCATGCGCCTCGGCAGAAACACGCTGCCAGTGCGCCTCGGCGAGAGCCGAACTGATGGCTATCTCTCTGGCCTCGGCGTCTGATCGAAACGAGGCGATCATCCTGGGCATAGCGGCTTCGCCAATACTGTTTGCCAGATCACCGTAGACTGCGGGATCAACATGGGAACCCCTGGCTGACACCTTGTCCACCTGATCCACGCCTGGCTGATGGGTGCCAAGCACTGCCATCAGCGCGGCCCGACTAAAAGGTTTGCCCAGAAATCCCGACATACCCGCCGCCAGGAATCTCGCCTGCTCTTCTGGCTGGACATGCGCACTCATCGCGATCACCGGCACCGAAGCTGGCAGCAAAGCCTGCTGGCGAATCCTTTGGAGGGTTTCAATGCCATCCATGCCTTCCATGGAGATATCCATAAAAACCAGATCAACAGGTCCGACAGCATCAGCCAGCAATTGCAGTGCTTCTTCCCCGGAAGCCGCCTCGCGGACCTCAGCGTGCAATGGCTCCAACATGGCTGTGACCACAAGACGATTGGTAGGATTATCATCAACAACCAGGAAACGTCTGCCCGCAAGCGAGATGTTTTCCTGCGCCGGTTCCTTTCTGGAGGCAAGGGGCTCGGTCGCGGGAAGCGCAAGATTGATAGAGAATATCGTGCCTTCTCCCTCACGACTTGCCACCGTCAGTCGGCCGCCCATAAGTTCAATGATCTGATGGGCTATGCTGAGCCCAAGACCAGAGCCCTCGGCGCGGCGAGTCTCGCGACCAACCCCCTGCCGATAGGCCTGGAACAGGTTTGGAATTTGATCTTCAGGGATACCAACCCCTGTATCGATAACGTCAATCCGCTGACGCTTGTCTTCGCAGGCAATCACTTTGATGCAGACGCTCCCTTGCTGCGTAAACTTGATTGCATTTCCAACAAGATTAAGAAGCACCTGGCGCAGTCGCAGTTCGTCACCCAGGGCGTGAAACTCCCCGGGTATCATGTCAGCCTCCAGGCGCAACACCAGCCCCTGCTGTTTCGCCAACGGACTCAACGCATTCAGTACATCCTGCAACAACCCGCGAATATCAATGGATTGATGACTGATTTCAAATTCACCCGCCTCGATCCTGGAAAAATCGAGCACATCGTTGACGATCTGTCCCAGATGATCAGCCGACACGATGGCGGTATCAATGAGCCGTTGATCCTCAGGGGAAAGTCGTTTTTGCTGGAGAATCTGTAACATCTCGGCAACACCGTTGAGTGGCGTTCTGATTTCGTGACTCATCATGGCGAAGAACCGGTGCTGAATCTCAGATTGCTGCATCAATGTTTCGTTCTGTCGCTGGATCGTTTCGAGGAGTTCCCGGTTCTGTTTCTGGAGTTCCAGCCGCTCCACCAGTTCACGCAGGGCGACTCGGAGTGCATCGTCCGACCAGGGCTTTTCAAAATAGAACATCAGTTGGCCCCGGTTGACTGCATCGACCAGCGACGGCAGGTCAGCATTGCCGGACATGAGTATCCTGCCGACATCCGGATATCGCGAGGCAACTTCTTCAAGCAGTTCGGTACCCCGAACACCTGGCATCTGCAGGTCGGCGACCACCAGCGTGATGGTTTCTCTTTCAAGGATCGCGAGCGCCTCTGCAGCCGTGTTCGAGAATCTCAGCTCGAAGGCTTCCTTGCGAAGCACACGTTTTAGCGCGTTCAATATCGCGGGTTCGTCATCAACGAACAGCAGAACAGGTCGATCGCTCAAGGTGGGTCTTTCTTGCCGAGCTTGCGATACAGGGTGGAAGGGCTGACTTCCAGCAGGGCTGCCGCTTTGGGAATACTGTCGTTACAGTCCGCAAGGGCACGCTGGATATGCAGTTCCTCCATTTTCCAGAGAGGCAGGATTTCCGTACTATCGGCGTTCAACACGGTCTGGCTGACCATGTCTGTTTCCGGAACCGAGTCGACCACAGGCGCGGACACCCCTGGGGACATCGTACCGGTCAGCACCGCTTGCAACATCGCGCCATCAACTTCTTCACCATTGTTAAGGACAACGATCTGCCTGATGACGTTCTGCATCTCCCTGACATTGCCGGGCCACTCATAGGCAGCAAGCATCGCAGCCGCTTCCGGGGAGAAACGATTAAAGGACTTGTTCTCTTCTTCGCTGTACTCCAACAGCAGGCTCTCGGCAATCAGACGCATATCCGACCCACGCTCACGAAGCGGCGGCATCTGGATGCTGATCACATGCAGCCGATAGTAAAGATCCTCGCGGAAGCGTCCTGCCCGCACTTCTTCCAGGGGGTTACGGTTGGTGGCACAGACGATTCTCACGTCCACATCGACCTCGCTGTCGCTGCCAACAGGCCGAAACCGCCCCGTTTACAGGAAACGCAGCAGCTTCACCTGCAGCTCAAGGGCCATCTCGCACAACTCATCAAGAAACAGGGTCCCACCATCTGCCTGCTGGGCTGCCCCCTTGCGCTCCTTGTTGGCGCCGGTAAAAGCCCCCCTGACATGGCCAAAGATTTCGCTCTCAATCAGTTCCGCGGGTATCGCGCCGCAATTCAGCGCTACAAAGGGCTTGCGAGCACGCGGGCTGCGATCATGAATAGCCCGTGCCATGACCTCCTTGCCCGTACCGGACTCTCCCGTGATAAACACCGTGGCCTTGCTGGGCGCAGCCGAGTCAACCATGCGGTAGACTGCCTGCATCGCGAGCGAGGCACCGATAAACCTCTCAAACCGGTCCCGGGAGCCCTGTTCAATAGTATCCACCAGCTGTGACAGCCTGGCTTTTTTCAGCACGTTCGAGACTGTCGTACGCAAGCGCTCGGCCG
>JAQCAK010000054.1 GCA_027621895.1 Pseudomonadota bacterium
GAAGACTACATTACTTCAACCCACCGTGGTCATGGTCACCTGGTGGCCAAGGGCGGTGAGTTCAAACCGATGTTTGCCGAACTGTTTGGCCGGGCCACGGGGTACTGCGGTGGTAAAGGCGGCAGTATGCACATTTCGAACATGGCGCTGGGTATGCTGGGTGCCAACGGTATCGTGGGCGGCGGTCCACCCATTGCCATGGGTGCTGCCTTCTCAATCAAGTACAAGAAAAAAGACAATGTTGCGGTCGCTTTCTTCGGTGATGGTGCCTCCAACGAGGGCGCGTTCCACGAGGCCGCCAACATGGCGGCGCTTTACAAGCTTCCCTGTCTTTTTGTCTGTGAGAACAACGGCTACGGTGAATACACGCCGCAGGCAAATCACCAGGCGATTGTTGATGTTGCCGACAGGGCATCCGGTTACGGCATGCCGGGCGTGGTTGTCGATGGCATGGATGTCATGGCGGTCTACGAGGCGGCGGGTGAGGCTATTGAGAGAGCCCGAAAAGGCGGTGGGCCGACCCTGCTGGAATGTAAGACCTACCGTTATTACGACCACGTGGGTATCCGTGGCATGGGCATGAGCTACCGTACTGACGAGGAAGTTGAGGCGTGGAAGAAGCGGGATGCGATTCTGACCTTCGAAAAACGCCTGGTACAGCTTGGTGTGATGACCCAGAAGCAGATCGACAGCGTTCATGCGGCCGTCGACAAGGACATAAAAGAAGCGATCGAATTCGCTAACGATTCACCATACCCGGACGTCAGCACTCTGCTGGATAACGTCTACTACATCAAGGAGGCATAAGATGTCAGAAGCAGTGAAACACGAACCCAGGGTGATTCCTTATGTCTCTGCGATTAACGAGGGTATTCGGGAAGTTTTAAAAGAACAGGATGACGCTTTTGTTGCGGGCGAGGACGTGGGTGCCGCAGGTGGCGTCTACGGCTACTACACCGGACTCTACAAGGAGTTTGGGCCGGAGCGCGTCTTCGATACGCCGATTTCTGAAAAAGGCATTATCGGACTGGGTGTGGGTGCCTCCGCCACGGGATGTCGGCCCATCGTCGACCTGATGTTCATGGACTTCATTGGAGAGTGCATGGACGAGATTGCCAACCAGATGGCAAAGATGCGCTTCATGTTTGGTGGTGGTGCCACGCTGCCCGTGACTGTGCTGACCATGGCGGGCGCAGGCCAGAACCTGGCGGCGCAGCATTCCCAGAGCCTGGAAGCCTGGCTTGCACACCTGCCTGGACTCAAGGTTGTCTGCCCGTCTGACGCCTATGATGCCAAGGGTATGACGATTGCCGCGGCGCGAGATGACAACCCTGTGTTTGTCGTGTTCAACAAGGCGTCTCTGGCCCTGTCCATGGATGTGCCTGAGGGTGCCTATGAAGTACCCATCGGCAAGGCAGCCGTGCGCCGTGAAGGCAAGGATCTGACGATCGTTGCCATCTCCCGCATGGTCCATGAAGCAATGGGTGCGGCTGAGAAGCTGAAAGCGGAACACGGCATAGACGTGGAAGTCATTGACGCGCGAAGCATCCAGCCCTTCGATACTGAAACGGTCGTCAAGTCAATCAAGAAGACCCACCGGGCTCTGATCGTCCATGAAGCGGTCAAGTTCGGCGGGTTTGGCGGTGAGATTACCGCCCAGATCCAGGAAGAAGCATTTGATTACCTGGATGCGCCGATCATGCGCGTGGGTGCGCCTTTCTGTCCGGTACCTTTCAGTCCGGCACTGGAACAGGCCTACATGCCCAATGCAGATAGCATCGTTAAAAAGGTTGTCGAAACGCTCGAACTTTAATCGGGTCTTTCGGGTAGATGGATGCCATCGGAATAGTTGCCAACCCGGCGTCGGGCAAGGATGTTCGTCGACTGGTGGCGCGTGCCTCGGTTTTTGACAACCGGGAAAAGTGCGCCATCATCCGCCGCGCCCTCACCGGCGCCATTAATGCGGGCGCCAGGGAGTTCATCTACCTGGATGATTCCCACAACATCACGGGTGGTGCGCTGGCCGAACTTGAAGGCGACTTCAATTCAACCTGCATAGACAGCGCCGGGACCAATTCAGCACTGGATACGGAGACCGGTGCGGAAGCACTCTCTGCAACCGGCTGTCTTGCCGTGCTGATCCTGGGTGGTGACGGCACCAGCCGGGCATTCATCAAAGGCTGGCGAAATGCCAACCTGCTGCCGCTTTCCACGGGAACCAATAATGTGTTTCCCCGGCTTTCAGAGGCCACGGTGGCGGGAGCCGCGCTCGGCGTGCTGGCAGCCGGTGGTGTCAGTGCTGAAGAGGTGCTGGAACCGGTAAAAATCATTGATATTGAGATCGAGGATGAGCACCCGGATATCGCATTGATTGATGCGGTGGTGACCTCGGACCGATTTATTGGTTCAAGAGCACTGCTGGACGGCACGGCGATCGACAGGATACTGCTGACCCGGGCGGAGCCCATGGCGGTGGGTATGACCTCTGTCGGTGGCCTGATGCGACCTCTACCGGAAAGTGAGGATGCAGGGTTGCACATACAGCTGGGCAAAGGCGGGCGCAAACGGGTTCATGCACCGATTGCCCCGGGTCTGTATGAAACCCTAAGAATAAAAAAATACGAGACAGTCGGTTTCGATGAGCCCATCAGCTTCACTGGACCCTGTGTACTTGCCTTTGATGGCGAACGGGAACGGGAAGTTCGAAAAGGCCAACGAGTCACCATGCGGGTCAGCAGAACAGGCCCCTCTGTACTGAATATTGAGAAAACCATGCAGCTCGCGGCCAGTCGCGGGTTGTTCACATAGCAGGAGTCATTAATGCCTAGAGAAATCTACCTGGTGAAAGTCGGGATGAGCATGACGGAAGGGATGGTGTCCGAGTGGTACATTCCGGACGGCGGCGCGGTCAAGAAAGGAGAGCTTGTCTACGCACTGGAAACCGAGAAGGTCAATCTGGATGTGGATGCGGAGGCCGACGGTATCGTCAAGCACATTGCCGAGGTCGGTGTGAATCTTAAGCCCGGTGACGTTGTTGGACACATCTTTGAGGCAGGGGAAGAAATCCCCGACGATTTTGGTGGGGCGCCAGCAGCGGCCGCACCGGTGGAAGAAAAGCAGGCGGCACCGGCCCCGGTCGCCACGCCGGCTGCTGCGCCAGCCGCTGTCAGCAGCCAGGCTGAGGATGGTCACATCAAGTCCTCGCCTGCAGCGCGTCGCCTGGCGAGAGAGCTGGGCATTGATTTTCGGTCAGTTGCAGGCTCGGGACCCGGTGGTCGTGTTGTAGAAGCAGATATCCTTGCAGCTAGCGAGGGCGGGGCATCAGTGGCTGCGGCGAGTGGTCCTGAACCCAAGGCATCGCCACTGGCGAAGCGACTGGCCGCTGAACGCGGCATTGATCTTCGAACTGTTCGGGGCACGGGCCCGGGCGGCCGGATCGTTCAGGCTGACCTGGACAGTGCCGGTGCTGGAGCGGCAGCCCCCGCAGCCCGGCCGGCAGCTGCATCAGTCGCGGGACCGAAACCCGGTGAAAGAATTCCTGTGAAAGGCATGCGCAAGACAATTGCATCGCGTATGCACCACAGTCTCATGGAAAGTGCGCAGCTCACCATGGATATGGAAGTGCTGATGGACGATGCCGTCAAAATGCGTACGTCTCTCGTCGAAGAGTGGGCGCCGGAAGGCATCAAGCCGACCTATACGGACCTTGTCATCAAGGCAGTTGCGAAAGCGCTGCGAACCCATCCCCTTATGAACAGCCAGTTTATGGGTGATGAGATTGTCCTGATGGATGAAGTCCATGTCGGCATGGCAGTCGCGCTGCCCGAGGGGCTGGTGGTTCCCGTGGTACGGGACGCCGACCTGCTGTCAGTAAAAGAGCTGGCACGGGAAAGTTCCAGGCTGGCCGCTGCTGCCCGAGATGGCACCCTGGGTCTTGATGACTATGCGGGTGGCACATTCACGGTGACCGCTCTTGGCATGTATGGCGTGGATTCCTTTACACCGATTATTAACGAGCCCCAGTCAGGCATTATGGGCGTCAACAGGATTTACGACGGCCTGGAATGGGATGGCGATACGCCTGTCCGCGCGAAAAAGATGAACCTGTCTCTGACCTGGGACCACCGAACCCTTGATGGCGCGCCGGCGGCTGACTTCCTGGTAGAAGTGAAGAAACTGCTGGAGTCACCTTTCCGGCTGCTGGTCTAGGAGGACACATGTCAGAGATTAATGTCGACTTGCTGGTAATTGGTGGTGGGCCTGGTGGCTACACCGCTGCTATCCGGGCTTCGCAGCTGGGCCTTGAAGTGGCCCTGGCTGAAAAGGCCGAGCTGGGTGGCGTCTGCCTGAACTGGGGGTGTATTCCGACCAAGTCCCTGTTGCACACTGCCGATGTCTATCGGGAGATTGCCGCTGCGGATCACCTGGGTCTGGAACTCGGCAAACCGAAGTTCAATCTCAAGAAGGTCGTGAAGCGTTCGCGCGATGTTGCGGCACAGTTAAGTGGTGGCATTGCCCACCTGATGAAGAAAAACAAGATCACCGTCCTGAACGGTGAAGCCGTGTTTCAGGACAAGAATACAGTCACGGTGGGCGGCGACACAGTCGTGGCAGATAACGTGATCATCGCTACCGGCGCCAGCGCCCGTAACCTGCCGCACATCCAGACAGACGGTGATCGGGTCTGGGATGCGCGTTCAGCGATGACACCGACTTTCATGCCGAAGAAACTGTTGATCATCGGTGCTGGTGCCATCGGCGTTGAGTTCGCCAGTTTCTATGCCACCATGGGGGCGAAAGTCACCCTGGTGGAAGTCATGGAGCAGATCCTGCCGGCTGAAGATACCGAGATCGCGGCGCTGGCAAAGGCGGCTTTTGAACAGCAGGGTATCGAGGTGCTGACAGGCACCGCGGTGGACTCAGTCGAGAAATCAGGCAAGGGGCTGAAGGCGAGTGTCGCGGGAGAAACCCGGGCGTTTGATGCGGCCATTCTGTCGGTGGGGGTTGCCGGGAACGTGGATGACCTGGGTCTTGAAACTGTGGGGGTTAATGTCGACAGGGGTTTCGTCACCGTTGATTCGAAACAGCAGACCAGCGTGCCCGGTATCTACGCGATTGGTGATGTGGCGGGCGTACCGTGTCTTGCACACAAGGCCTCCCATGAAGGTGTCATTGCGGTTGAATCCATTGCGGGTCTTGCGCCCCATCCCTTGAATCCTGCCCGTATCCCTGGCTGTACCTACAGTCATCCGCAGGTAGCCAGCATTGGTCTCAAGGAACGGGATGCCGGTGACCGGGAAATCCGCGTGGGTCGATTTCCCCTGCTGGCGAATGGCAAGGCGGTCGCTATCAGTGATACCGATGGCCTGGTGAAGACCATTTTCGATGCACAGAGTGGCGAGTTGCTGGGTGCCCACATGATCGGCCCCGGTGTGACCGAGATGATCCAGGGATTTGCGGTCGCTATCGGGCTGGAAACCACGGAGCAGGAGCTGATGGAAACCATCTTCCCCCATCCGACCCTCTCTGAAGCCATGCATGAATCCGTATTGTCGGCCTACGGCCGAACGATCAACTTTTAATTAATCGTTTCTAGGTAATTCCAGGAGATAACCATGACTTTTGCAAAGGCAATCGCCAAAGAGCGGCCGGACGAGATCGCGATCCGTGATCCTCAGCAGGCACTGTCCTGGCTGGATGTTGATGATGTACTCAATCGTTGTGTCAATGGCCTGCTCGCCATGGACCTGGGTCCGGATGTCCGGATAGCCGTTTTCGCGGAAAACTCTGTGGAGACCGCGCTGGCCAATCTTGGTGGGCTGCTGGCTGGTGCGTCCGTGGTACCGGTTAATTTCCATCTCACGGCAGAAGAAGTTGCATACATCCTGTCGGATTCGGGAGCACGGGTGCTGTTTACAGGGCCGGAAACCGCTGAGCGGGCAGTAGCTGCGGCTGCCGAGTCTGATGTTCACACGGTGATTGGCTGGGGCGCACAGGGTCTGGCAGGCGTGGTGGACTGGCAGAGCTGGCTGGCGGAGCAGGATGCCAGCGATCCTGACGATACGATGAAACCAAGACCCAACCTGCTTTATACCTCGGGGACCACAGGCCGGCCCAAGGGCACTGATCTGCCGCCCACCATGTTTGCAGGGGGCGAAACCATTGCGGAGCATCTCGCCCTGTTCAAGGAAAAGACCCTTGAACGCACCGGCGGCGAGATTGGTCACCAGCTAATTGTCGGACCGATGTACCATACGGGCCCGCTATCGGGGACCCGTCAATTGATCGCCGGTGTACCCTCGGTGATTCTCGGGCGTTTCGATGCCGAGAGGACCCTGGCCGCTATTGAAGAGTACAAGATTCAGTCGTCCATCATGGTGCCGACGCACTTTGCCCGGTTGCTGGGCCTGCCGGATGACGTGAAGGCCAAGTACGACGTATCGTCGATCCGGGCGATCAGCCACACCGGGGCCAAGTGTCCGGTGGATGTGAAGAAGGCCATGATTGAATGGTTCGGCCCCGTGTTCCTCGATGCCTATGGCGCGAGCGAGGTCGGCACAACCTGCATGATTACCTCTGAGGAATGGATGCAGTTCCCGGGTTCGGTGGGCCGTGCGATTCCACCCTTCACGGCGATTATCCTTGATGATGACAACAACGAACTGCCGCCGAATACGGAAGGCCGGCTGTTCTTTAAAGACGCAACAGGGCGCGGCGTGATCTACCACAACGATCCTGAGAAGTCGGCCGCGGCCCATATTGCCCCCGGCGTGTTCACCCTGGGTGAAATCGCCTATATGAACGAGGAAGGTTACGTTTTCATCACCGACCGGTTCAGCGATATGGTGCTTTCAGGCGGCGTGAATATCTACCCGGCCGAGGCGGAGCATGTGCTGGTTGAACATCCGGCGGTGATGGATGTGGCATGCATTGGTGTGCCCAACAAGGACATGGGTGAAGAACTGAAAGCGCTGGTCATACCCAACGAGGGCGTTGACCTGCCGTCACCGGAAGCGCTGATCGCCTGGTGTCGTGAACGGCTTTCCCATTACAAGTGTCCGCGAACGCTTGACTATGTTGACGACCTGGGACGCAACACGATGGGTAAAATCAACAAGCGGAAACTGCGAGCGCCCTACTGGGAAAACGCCTGATCCGGTCGCCGGCGATGGCCCTGCCCTCCGCTGGTTTTGCGGGAAAGGTACAGCGCCAGCAGCATTAACAGCATCAGGGCGCCGTAGCATCCGCTGCCAAAGATCAGTACGGTCTGGCTGTCGGTCCAGTCGACAATCTGGCTGGTCACCGCAGGGCTGAGTGCGGTGCCCACGGTGGCACCGAGCAGCAACAGCGAAACCAGTCGTGCACTGGGAAGGCGGACCTGCTCCGTCGCGAAAGATATCAGTGCCTTGAGCATCCCGAGATTCAGAAAGCCCCAGAGCAGGGTAATGATGACCAGTCCCTCGACCTCCGGATAATTCCACAACGCCAGCGAACCGAAAAACGTGGTGACTGCGCCGAGCAGCACCAGCTTCCTGACTCCGATTTTCAGTACCCACCAGGCAACGAACAGCTGGGCGAAAAACATGCCGACCCAGAACTGGCCAACCAGGGAGCCAGCCACCGGCGTTGAAGCTGACAGATAGGTTGAGGCGTAGCTGGGCAGCCAGAACAGCATGGAGTACTGCCCCAGTGTGTAAAGAAACAGAGAGACCACTGCCAGCCAGACCGGTATGGGCCAGGGTTCGAGTACCGGCAGTTCCTCCGCATCTTTGACCGTGTCCGGGAAACTGGCGGACACGCTTAACGCGCAGATCGCCAGCGCTACCAGTCCCACCAGCTGGTAAGTTGAACTCCAGCCGAATTCCCGGCTGATAAACCAGGTGGCTATCCAGGCCGTCAGGAAACCCGCCACACTGAAGCAGCTGTCGGTGATCACCAGCATGGATGCGCGTCTGGCATCGTCAAAGGTTCTGGAAATCGTCAGCGCCGCGCCGGCGAGCCCAATGCCACAGCCCGTTCCTACCAGGCCAAGAATGAGACTGGATACGGCCAAGCTGGGTACCAGCAGAAACGAAATCAATAACAGTCCCATCAGACCGTAGACACCGATCAATACGTGCTTCAGTCGAACCAGGTCATAGATGAACAGGGCGATCACCGCACCCACCAGGATGCCCCCCGTCAGCCAGCTGAACTGGCGGGTGACGTCGGTCACCGGCTGGTTAAAGTACTCGGCCATGGGGGTCGAAATGATCCCGATGGGTGCGAGCATGGCTGACATGACGAAATAGGTGAGGAAACTCACAGAAGTCGTTCGATAGAGGTTTTTCACTGGAGAGCACCCGGACAGCAATCGCTAGTTTGGCACAGCGTGCGCTGTCCCGGCAAAGACTGGTTGGCCGTCGATGCAGAACCGGACACCTGGGCCCCGGCTACAAGCGATGTACCCGGTCGAACGGCGAGCATGTGTCTTCGCTAAAGAAATACGCTAGAGTGAAGCCAGAGCATCGAGGCTCCCGGATTCCCCACTAATGAAATACCGAAGGAGAGAGCGGTATGAAACAGATTGGCTGGATTACCCTGGCGTCATGGGTAGCAACATTGATTCTTGCTTACCTGGGACTGGGCGGTTACCTGTACGAGGCGCTGGAAGGCATGGATCGCGCCATGATTCCTCTCGCTGCGCCCGCGGCCTTCGTCGTCATGGCTGTTGTGAGCATCGTTCTGAGTATTCTCTGGGCGCGGCAAATCGGCTCAGGCGATGCTGCGGCTG
>JAQCAK010000055.1 GCA_027621895.1 Pseudomonadota bacterium
AAACAGCATGGTAAGCATTGTCGAGGGCAAATGAAGCTGCGCTATCTTTCAATAAAGATTGTTCTTCTGTTAATAATAGTGTCATGGGCTTGCTCCTTAATCCGGTAACCCAAGCACACGCTTGGATATAATGTTCATCTGAACTTCGGAGGTGCCTCCAAGAATTGTCGCTGCCTTGCCGTACAACCATTCGCGAGTGACGGCCTGGTCTTCTTCATTCAAGTCCTCTCCATCCCAGACGAGGCTTTCCGCGCCATTAAGTCGCTGCCGAAGATCCGCAACGCGCTGGTTCAGTTCGGATAGATAGAGCTTGAACATGGATCCTTCCGGCCCCATGCCATTTCCGGCCAGCCGTGCCTCATTGTTCTTGCGGAGGGTGGCTTCGTAACAGAGACGATCCATTTCCGATTGCGCAATTTCTGATCGTAGCGATTCGTCCGGCAATCTGCCGACCGGCGTATCCATAGCATCCCGGGCAACTTTCAAGAGGCTACGCCTGCCGATAGTTGCGCGGGAGCCACGATTGCCAGCGGCCAGCATTGTGCGTTCATGTAACAACAGAGCTTTTGCAACCTGCCAACCCTTGTTCTCATCGTAAATCCGATTGATCACGGGAACCCGTACGTTGTCGAAAAACGTTTCACAGAAGGGAGATGCGCCACTGATGAGCTCGATGGGTTTCGTGGTCACACCCGGTGTGGCCATATCAATCAACAGAAAACTGATGCCCTCGTGTTTTGGCGCGCTTGTGTCCGTTCTGACAAGACAAAATATCCAATCCGATACATCAGCACTGGATGTCCAGATTTTCTGCCCCGTCACGACATATTCATCACCATCGCGTACCGCCCTGCACTGCAAGCTGGCAAGATCAGACCCGGCACCAGGTTCACTGTAGCCCTGGCACCATCTGATTTCTCCCCTGGCTATTCTCGGTAGATGTTCTAGCTTTTGTTCTTCCGTTGCGAACTCCATCATGGCAGGGGCAAGCATCGACATACCAAAAGAATAAAGTGGAGAGCGTGTGTCTTTCCTCAACATCTCTTCCGCCAGAATTTGCGCCTCGTCTTTGGAGAGTCCAGCGCCACCATAGGTCTTTGGCCAAGTTGGGACCGTCCAACCTTTCGCAACAAGTTTATCCATCCAAAGCCTCACGTCTTCATGCTCGTACTGCTGAAGTCGACCGCCCCAGATGATATCCGGCAGGATGTTCTCCGGACCACAACAGGAACGCGGGCAGTTGACGTCGAGCCAGTTCCGGGTTTCTTCTCGAAATTCTTCCAGATCAATCATCATGGGTTCCTCAAAAATATTTGTGTTGTATTACTATCGTACTGCTATCGTACTGCTATCGTACTGCTATCGTACTGCTATCGTACTGCTATCAACGACAGAACTACCTGCCAGTGACAGCACTGTTTTCAGCAGCGTAGCAAGCACCTGCACGTTCTTCCTCGACTATCCGAATGATTTTCCAATCACTAATCCGCTACAGTTTTACAGCCATCTTCCCATGCCAGGCAGAATCAGAACTATTGTGATTCCATTCACTGAAACCATGAGCTATTGAGTAACACAGGTTATATATTTATCCTGCTGTGAACCAGCGACGAATTCCAGTGCGATAGGGACCTGTCTTTCTCTCGAGATACCGGACAGGCATTTTGCGATCTTGAAATGAAGCATCTGTAGCCCAGGGTCTGGCTGTGGAACTGTCGTGTGATCGTCCGTCCCGGGTGCCCATAAAAAAGTCCGGACGTACGAATCTTTTGGGGAAATCACCACACAATTCCTGCAAACCTGTCCACGGGGAAACCGCACAGGAATCAAACAGAAGCTGATTTTCACGGCGTGCGCGTGCGATAGCCGCCAGCGCCCGGCTACTAACTATGGAAGAAGTGCCCTCACCTCAGCAAGGCCAGGAGCGCCCGGGAGAAACATAACCACGGCATCATCAAATCCGGCAGCTTCATAGGCGAGCAACCTGTCACGTAATTCTCCCGTGTCCCTACCAGCCGGAACACGAATCGTCGATACAATTGCCCTGCGCCCTCCGGCTGCACGGTAATCGATCAACGCCTGTGCACATTCTTCAGGCCCTCGATGCATCCCGGAGGCAACCCAACCATCGAATTCAGTTGCCGCACGAGTAACATTTCGACCCCATGTTCCGAAGAGAAGAGACGGCGCGTCACTAACATTAGGCCAGGGCGTCAAATCATGATCGTTCGCTGCTCCAGTTTCATATATTTGACGCAACTGACTCAACTTCGACTCGAACGCTGCAAACCGATTTTCAAAAGCCATTTCATGTGAGGCATAGTCTGAGCGCGTGGAACCTGCACCCACCCCAAGACTGAGGCGTCCGTCTGATATCTGTTGAAGCGACCAGGATTTGAGAGCGATATCTGTCGGACTGTAAAGTGGTAGTTGCAGGATCGCAGTACCAATCTCCACCTTCTCTGTCGCAGCCGCGACTGCAGCCAGCGCAATAAACGGGTCGGTCAGCATGAATCCGCGTCCAATTGCCTGAGCAGCCCAAATGCTGGAGTAGCCCTCAGATTCAAACAGCCTTGCCTGCTCGGGGAGTGATCCAGGCCGAGCGCCATCGTGAATAGATAACAGTGCACCCAGTCTCATTTCATACTCCACGATTCATATAAGTAAAAGAAACACATAGATTAGTAACACATGTTATACTTGTTTGCACGAGAGCATCAAGATAAAACAGAGTGAGCAAAGTTATGGACATGAAATCCTTCAACGAGGGCATCATCAGCGAATTTCGCGAGAACGGTGGTAAAGTTGCTATGTTCGCCGACTACCCGATGGTTATTTTGCACACGATCGGAGCAAAAACCGGCAACATTTTGCTTGTTCCTCTCGTCTCGACAATCAATGACGAAAACGAGTGGTTACTCTTTGGATCCTTTGCAGGTGCACCCAGGAACCCAAGCTGGGTCTACAATCTCAGAGCAAACCCTGAAATTAATATTGAGTATGGGAAAGAAATCTTTAAAGCTCGCGTCGTAGAACTGCCCCTTTCCGAAGCGGCAGAAAAGGTAACGATCCAGGCCAGTATCTCGGAACAGTTTGCGGGCTATGTAAAGTCTGCTGCTCCTAGAAACATACCCGCCTTCAGAATCGAGCGTCTCTAATTCAAAATCAGGCGCAAAAACAACTGTTGAATCCATAACGGCATCAAAATTCCTGCGTTCATGACACCTTAGTGAAAATGCGAAATGCTGGCGCAATGTTCATTGCGCTGTTGCAGCTATTGGTGAATCCCAAAAACTGTCCCGCTATACGACCTTCGCGAATTGGGTATGATTCCAATAAACGCTTTCGGCCTATTCATGAGACACCCTCCTGCTCAACTCAGCCTCGCTGTGCTTATCCTGCTGCTAAACGCCGTTTCGGCAGCGGCAGAGCCATTGAATTTTGTTGTTCTTGCTCGCGACGGCTCCCCAGTATCCAATGCCGTGGTTTCATCAGGGCCACGGACCCAGACAAATCAGGCCACCGCTGAAATGGATCAGGTCGACAAGGCTTTCAGTCCCTACGTGCTGGCTGTTGGCCAGGGTACCGCGGTGAACTTTCCCAACAGCGACCAGATTCGCCACCACGTCTACTCTTTCTCGGAGGCGAAGCCTTTTGAGTTACGACTTTACAGCGGTGTTCCCGAAGCACCTGTGAACTTCGATGAACCCGGTGTCGTCGTGGTCGGCTGCAACATCCACGACAACATGATTGGCTACATCTTCGTCAGCCCCAGGGCCAACTGGGCGAGGACAGACGCTGACGGCTCAGCCACACTCGAGGTCACCGACCAGACGGTCCATGTCTGGCACCCGTCACTGTCCATCAACTCGCTGCTGGAACTCGAGTTTTCACTCGATGAACTTGAGCGAGTTAACGACGGCTACAAGGTACAACTGGAAATCTCCCCACCTCCGGCGTTTCCCCAGGCCATCAAGACCACTGACCGGGATCGCTTCAAGCGTTTCATCGACTGAGCATGACCCTGCGATTGCAGATACTGACCCTGTTGTTCTCCACGATCGTGGTGGTCGCCGCCGCGTTCGTGGGTACCGCCTAATCACCACACTGGCAAACTCCGCAGATCGCCGGCAGCTGCGCTACCAGGTCGGCCAGCTCGCCGCACTTCGACGCAGCGGCTTTCACAGTTTCATCGGTTCATCGCCACCGATGCAGACGCTCTACCAGATCATTGAATCAGTTGCACAGAGCCAGATTCCCGCCTTCATCAAGGGCGAAAGTGGGACGGGTAAAGAGCTCGCAGCAGAGGCTATTCATGTAGAGAGTCAGCGCCGTGGCAAGTTTCACGCCATCAACTGCGCAGCCCTCGCACCGGAACTGATTGAAAGTGAATTGTTCGGGCACATGAAAGGCGCATTCACAGGCGCTGCCTCAAATCGCGAGGGTGCTGCTAGCTACGCAGACGGCGGCACACTTTTTCTTGACGAGATCTGCGAGATGGATCTAACACTGCAGAAGAAACTGCTCCGATTCCTGCAGACTGGAGAGTATCGCCCAATCGGCAGTAACCGCCTGGAAACCGTAGACCTGCGCATCATCTGCGCCACGAATCGCGACCCGATGGAGGAAGTCCGGCAGGGCCGCTTCCGGGAAGACCTTTTCTACCGACTGCACGTGGTCCCGGTGGAAATGCCAGCCCTGCGCGATCGCGGCGACGACATACTGCAACTGGCTCTGCACTTCCTGGATACCTATAGCCGCCAGGAAGGTAAATCGTTCGAGGACTTTACTCCGGCTGCCAGGGAGGTACTGAAGAACTGGCGCTGGCCGGGCAACGTTCGCGAGCTGAAAAACATTGTTCACCAGGTGGTTGTAATGAACGATGGTGCAAACATCAAAGCCGACATGCTCCGGTTCGATGAAGTCAAGGGCGATCAACCCATTACCACACGCCAGTTCGACAAGGTCCAGCGTCCGGTTCAGCCACTGGAACCCCTGTGGCAAACCGAAAAGCGTGCCATCGAAGCCGCACTCGATCATTGCAACGGCAATGTCAGAGACGCCGCTGACCTGCTAGAGGTCGCTCCCTCCACGATTTATCGTAAGCGTCAGCAGTGGCAGATCCTCAATCAAACAATCACAACGAAGGTTCACCAATCATGTATGGACTGGTCCACTGCTCAATACCGCGGTCTATCGGATAGCAATTGAGCACCGGGTCTTCACATGAAAGACGAGGCAATCATCGAGGCTCTGGACAGCTTGTTCACTCTGTGTTTCACCATCGAACGAGACCTCACAATCCGCAAACCGTCCCAGGCGCTTGCGCGTAAGCTCGCGCCTGACTGGGGTACAAAACCTGACCTGCACCACATTTTTACGCTGCAGCGTCCCCGGGATCTGACCCTATTTTCCCAGCTTGCCAGCTTTCAGCAGACGGCTATCCTGCTCGTCTCCAGCGATGAGCGGTTTGCCTTAAGAGGACAACTTGTAAAGTTACCGGAAAGTGGTCTTTACCGATTCGTCGGAGCACCCTGGCTGGCATGGCTGAGTGAGAATGAGAGAGCCGACGAATTCCAGTTGTCAGACTACCCCAATATCGATTCACAACTGGACCAGCGATTCCTGGTCGCCTCACAGGACCTGATGGTCAAGGACCTGGAATCACTTACCCGCGAGCTTACCCGAACCAAGGAGATTGCCGAGCGTGCCAACAAGGACCGCTCTGACATGTTCGCGGTAATGAGTCATGAAATGAGAACGCCGCTTAACGGCGTCATCAGTGCCCTGACGCTCATTCAGGATCCCCGCCATGAATCTGAGCAGGACCAGCTACTTGCCATGGCACAGGAGTCCGCAAACAATCTGCTCAATGTCATCAACTACGCACTGGACTTTGCCAAGGTCGATGCAGGGCGAATGGAGCTCGAAAACCAGGTGTTTCATGCGAGGGACCTGATCAACACCACACTCGACATCATCAAGGTGAACGCCACGGCCAAGGGGCTGAAAGTCACCTGTGAGATCGAACCGACCATCCCCGATTACCTGAACGGCGATGCCCAGCGCATCCGTCAGATTCTCATCAACCTGCTAGGCAATGCGGTCAAGTTTACCGGTGAAGGGACCGTTCATCTGTCGCTGCAGTCGACGGGAACAGGACAGCCGCGTCACTCGTCTGAATTACTGCGACTCAGGTTCAGCGTCGTGGATACGGGTCCCGGCATTCCCGCTCATCAGCAGGATCGAATCTTCGAGGCCTTCTGGAGCGAACAGGATGACAGGCGCAGGGAAAAGAGCACCGGGCTTGGTCTTGCCATCTGCAAACAGTTAGCGGAACTGATGAACGGAGACATCTCTGTCTCTTCCAGTCCGGGTGAAGGTGCCAGCTTTCACGTGGATATCCCCCTCAGGGCCGCCACCGCGCCCCAGAAGCAGTCCCGGAAAGACAACCTTGAGCAACTGCCGGATTCCTTCGAGGGACGCGTGCTCATTGTCGACGACAACCAGACCAACCTGATGCTGGCAGAGATGATTCTGAAGGACCTGGGCATTGCTGTACGCAGTGCATCATCCGGCCAGGAAGCCATTGAAATCGCCAGCACCGTGCCATTCGACCTGGTTCTGATGGATATCAGCATGCCGGAAATCGACGGCGTGGAGGCCACTCGCCAGATCAATGCCGGGCACATGCGCCCACCGATCATCGCACTGACGGCTCATACAAGGGACGGTCTGGTGCAGGAATATCTCAGTGCCGGCTTCAAGGGCTACCTCAGCAAGCCACTGATCAGACAGGAACTGATCAAGGAACTGACGCTGTGGTTGCCCGCCACCCGGAAAGACAACCCGATGCTGGTCGAGAATTCCCGCAAGCATCTCCTGAACCAGGCTGAGGTCAAGGCGCTGATCAGACAAATCGGCATCGAAAATTTCCTACTTATCACAGAACAGTTCGAGGCAGAATGCCATCAGCGGCTCCACGAACTGATCTCTGCCTGGGTCAGGCGAGATATGGAGGCACTTTCACTTCAAGCGCATACGCTTTCTAGCAGCGTTGCCAGTTTTGGGGGTGATGACCTGACCTGGCGACTGCGCAAGATAGACCGCTATACCCAGGAAAACCGTGTCGCCGGCATCATTGCTTACATGAAGAACATCGAGGAAATCACTCTGCAGTTTCTGGAACTGCTGAAAGAATTCACCCGTGAAGTTCGCCAACAGGAGATCACTCTCGCATGAAAGACATCAGTATCGAACACCGACCACTGGTCGCCATCATCGATGACGATTCCACCCAGGCTCGCCTCATCTCCATGATCCTGGAGACTGATTTCGACACCTGCATCGCCAATAGCGGCCAGGATGCCATAGAGATGGTAAAAGCACGCTGCCCCGATCTGGTACTGCTGGATATCGTGATGCCAGATGTCGATGGCTACGAGGTCAATACCTGGCTAAAGAAAAATCCGTACACCTTCGATATTCCCGTGATCTTCATCACCAACCTGAACGATGCAGACAACGAGACAGCGGCGCTCGATTCAGGTGCAGTAGACTTCGTCACAAAGCCGGTTAATCCTAACGTACTCAAGGCGCGCGTTACCCGCGTGCTGGACCTGACGACCTATATGAACTTCCTGATGCGACTGGTCGAGCAGAAGGATGTGAAGATTGATCTGCTGAAAAAGCAGGCAAGCGAACTGTTGGAGAAGAGCCATCTTGGCACACGGGATGATAACCCACAGACGAGCTGCTGACATACGGGTCACCAGCGTCTGCATATCGGCAAAGCCGCTTTTACAAACTTGTGCAATCTATGAGTAGACGCCTGAATTCTTAGTTCCTCCTCTACCACCGATGATGTCTTCCCGGCCAACAAACGAACCTTATCGTCTTAACACTCTGGTAAATATCATTGGTTGCTCATGTGTTACCCCGAAGCTTCTGGAAAAAGTCTTCTCCAACTTGATGTCAGCGCAAGGAGCAATTTTGTAATAGACATAGGTTAGGCAATCACTCACAAATGATGCAACGAGAAGCGGTATACATTACAACGCCTCTGCTTCCTCCACCGGCAAAGCCATCAAAGAGAGATAGACATCAAATAGATCCTCGTCTCCGAGCTGGAAGGAAACGATATCACCCTCCAGAAGCCACTGCGACCGATCGCGCAGAAACTCAGGTGCAGCACCGTACCTGCTTACTTCCGTTGCGGCCAGAGCGCGATTCAACACGCCTTCAAACAAGGGAGTGCTTACACCTCCATCCGCGCTCACAGTGAAAGCCCTGAGGAATGAAACGCCAGCGAAAGAGACTTCAAGGCTGCCCACCCGGGATTCATATACGTTCATCGTGTTTACACCATGAATCAAACTCGCGAGCAATACCTCAGAAGAGAAATACTCGCGACCCGGCGACGCTAAATCAGAATCCATATCAGACACAAATGACCGTCGAAGGTCGGAGGTCACACGCAGCAAAGCAGAATTCCCTGCACCCCCGCTATTCGATCCGATCAACGCTCGGTGAGCACGCAACCACCTACTACGAACACTTGCTTTCACTGATTCACTGTAAGCTTCGTCGTTGAAGGCCTGCGCCTTAAGCTCCAAAAACAGATCGGTGGAAGGACAGCGCAACTCTTGAACAGCGGAATCAGCACATGCTTCCAGCAGTATTTTTGCGACGATCTCAGACAGGCCCGCCTTTTGCAGTACAGAATCTTCT
>JAQCAK010000056.1 GCA_027621895.1 Pseudomonadota bacterium
TCCACTGAGACCGCAGCCAGAATGCCCTCACCCCGGTAAAGCGTTGCATAGATCAGCATCGCCCCGTTGGGTGCCACACTGGGGGACTCATCAAGGGTCGTCTCGGTCAGCACCGACAGCCTCCCGCGATTCAGGTCCAGCAGGGCAATATGAAAGATACCTTCCCTCCTGTGAACGAACACCAGGCCGCTGCCATCCCGCAGCAGGCTCGCCTTGGCGTTGTAATCCCCTTCGAATGTCAGCCGCTGAATCTGAAAGTCAGACAGACGGATCTGGTATATCTGGGGCTTGCCACCCCGATTCGACGTAAAGATCAGGGCCTTGCCATCCGGGGTCCAGGAGGGTTCAGTATCGATGCCGTAGTGCCGCGTAATACGCCGCAATCGCCGGGTCTGCAGGTCGAGTATGTAGATGTCAGGATTGCCGTCCTTTGACAGCACCAGCGCGAGTTCTTTGCCGTCAGGTGAAAATGCCGGGGCACCGTTGAGACCAGAAAAGCTCGTAAGTATCTGCCGGTTCCCCGACGCGATCTCATGAAGGTAGATAGCCGGCCGGCCGTCCTTCTCGAAAGAAACATAGGCCACCATCTCCCCGTCGGGGGACCAGGTTGCGGACAGAATCGGCTCGTTCGAACGCAGGATCGTATTGACGCGATGACCATCCGCATCAGCAATGTTCAGCGTAAACTCCCGACCGGCAGCTGAATCAATGGCTGTCACATACATGATCTGCGTGGAAAACGCCCCCTCGATACCGGTCAGCTTCTCGAACACGACATCGCTGACATGGTGCGCCATGTCACGCAGCTCTCCCACGACACCGACAATCGTCTGCTCCTCCACCACGGCGCCGCGCAGCACGTCAAACAGCTGAAAATGCAGCGAAACACCGGCATCGTCGGGTTCGATGTACCCAATTACCAGGTATTCAACATTCAACATCCGCCAGTCGCGGGGCAGCACCTCGCTGGCGTCGTTTGGAAAACTCAGCATCTGGTTCACCGGCAACGCGGTGAAACGACCTGACAGCCCCAGGTCAGCCGCGACAACCTCATCTACGGCAAGCGGCAACTGGCGTTTACCGCGCCACTCAAACGGTACGACCGCAACCCGGACGGCATTATCCATTCCCCGGGTAATTTCAATTCGCAACTCGGCAACTGCAGCACCTGACAGCGACATCATCACCAGCAACCCGGAGATCAGGAACCCGAAAATGGTCAACTTCTTCAAAACAACTCCTCTAAAGCCTGAGATCATCCGGTCTGAACAGCAGGGTAAATTCCCTGAAACTGCGTTCAAACAGGCGCGTATTGTCCGGCACCATGAATCGCCCTGCCTTTCTAACAGCCTGAACGGCTGAACGGTCAAAAGCATCATTGCCACTGGAATCTTCAAGTTTAACGTCCATCAACTCACCCGTTGGAAACAGCCGCACCCGAAGCAAGGCCTCCATGCCATTTCTGGCGGAGGGAGGTCGTGACCAGTTCTGGATAATCTCCCGCTGGATCTGCGCCACATAGGCCATTGCCTTTTCATCATCAGTGACCGCCTTGCGCAGATTCAACTCTTCTATCAGCGCCTGGGTCAGGCCCGCCTCAAATTCTGAGCGGACTGCCTCCTCATCAACGGGGGTGGTTTCCGCGGAAGCCGGCTTGTTAACCTGGGAAGTTGTCTGCGACGGGACCGGAGCCTGCTGCCGGGCTTCCCTGAGATGCCGCGCGGTCTCGGCCCGCTTGCGATCCTCCGCATCCCATTCCTTCAACTGACGCTGAAATTTCCGCTCGTCCTCACGACGCTGCTGAAGCCTGCGGTCCCGTCTGGATATCTCTGCATCCTGTGTGCGCTTTTCCCGGGCGGTATAGGGATTTTCCTTCACCACCTGGGCATCAATGTAATAGGGCTTGATATCATCATAGCTGACGGTGGATTCACCCCAGTTCATCGATATCAGCGCAATGACCAGCGCATGCAGCAGCAGTGCGAACAGCAGCGGTACGCCATAGGACGTCAGCGCGCTCAGCAATTTCGGTGCAGATGGGAACATCAGCTTTGTGGTGGTTCAGTAATCAGGCCGACACTGCCCGCACCTGATGCCTGGAGTACATCCATCAGGTTCACAATGACGCCATAGGGCAGGTTCCTGTCCCCTTCCACGAGCACCTTGATACCCGGGTTGGCCGCAATCACCTTGCTGGCCTTGTCGCCAATTTCACTCAGCGGGACCGGCTCCTCGGCTTCACCCAGGTTGATATAGTAGGTGCTGTCGGCCTTGACCGTGACAACCAGCATGGGCTGCTCGTCATCAGTGTCCAGTGGACCCGATGCAGCCTCCGGCAGATCCACCTTGATACCCTGGGTCATCAGCGGCGCCGTGACCATGAAGATCACCAGCAGCACGAGCATGACGTCGATATAGGGCACGACGTTGATTTCTGACATGGGTTTTCGTCTGGCGGCTTTCGGCATGTCTAGCCCCGATGACTGGCGCGGTAAAGAATACTGCTGAATTCGTCGGTAAATGCCTCAAACCGCTTCATGATGACTTCCACATACGCGGAGTAACGGTTGTAGGCAATCACTGCCGGGATCGCCGCAAACAACCCGATCGCAGTGGCCACCAGTGCTTCCGAAATACCCGGTGCCACCACAGAAAGGCTGGCCTGATTGACTGTCGCCAGACCGCGGAACGAGTTCATGATGCCCCAGACTGTGCCAAAGAGACCAATATAGGGACTCGTGGATCCAACTGTGGCCAGAAACGGCAGATGGGTTTCCAGTCGCTCTTCTTCACGACTGAGTGCGACCCGCATCGCCCACTGGACATTCTGCATCAGCCTGTCCGGATCCACATCCTGTTGCCGTGCGCGGGAAAATTCCTTGAAGCCGGCAGAGAAAATATGTTCGACACCGATCAGTTCGTTGGGATCGTCAGCCTCCCCCTGCAGTTCTAAATAGAGTTCACCCAGGTCCTTGCCGGACCAGAACTCGGTTTCAAAGGCCGTCGCCTGGGCACGGATGGCTGACAGCGCGAATCCGCGCTGAAAAATCATCACCCAGGACGCCAGCGATGCCATGACCAGCAGGGCCATGACACCCTGCACGATCACACTGGCATTCAGTATGAGATCAACGATAGAAAGAGGTTCGTTCACAGCTGTCCTTTAGAAAAATTAACGTGCGTTATCGGAGTTCGGGTCATCGACCCCGGGTTCATCTTCCTGGAAGAGATCCCGAATCGACTCGGCTTTTTTTGGCATCTTCAGGCCAAAATGCTCATAGGCCAGCCTGGTTGCGAGCCGGCCTCGTGATGTTCGCATGATGAAACCCTGCTGAATCAGGTAGGGTTCATAGACATCCTCCAGGGTGTTTCGTTCTTCACCCACTGTCGCCGCGAGACTGTCGATTCCTACAGGACCACCATCATATTTCTCGATCATGGCCAGCAGCAGGCGCCGGTCCATCTGATCAAAACCATTGGCATCCACCTTGAGCATGTTCAGGGCCCTGTCTGCTATTTCACGGGAGATAAACCCATCACCTTCGACCTCTGCATAGTCCCTGACCCGGCGCAGCAGCCTGTTCGCGATCCGTGGCGTGCCGCGCGAGCGTATCGCGATTTCCCGGGCACCATCCGTGTCACAACTGATACCCAGCATCCGGGCGGAGCGCTCGACAATCGTGGTGAGGTCATCGACATGGTAGAACTCCAGCCGCTGTATGATGCCGAAACGGTCCCGGAAAGGTGAGGTCAGCAGACCGGTCCTGGTCGTTGCGCCGACCAGTGTAAAGGGCGGCAGATCCAGTTTGATGCTTCTGGCGGCCGGCCCCTCTCCGATTGTGATGTCGACCTGGTAGTCCTCCATCGCCGGATAAAGCACTTCTTCTATGGCGGGACTCAGGCGATGAATCTCGTCGATGAACAAAACATCACCCTTCTCGAGATTGGTCAGGGCGGCGACCAGATCCCCTTTCTTCTCGATGACAGGTCCTGACGTTGCGTGAATCTGGACATCCATTTCATTGGCGATGATATTGGCCAGCGTGGTCTTGCCGAGCCCCGGCGGGCCAAATATCAGCGTGTGATCCAGCGCCTCGTCCCGCTGGCGCGCGGCCTGAATGAACAGCGTCATCTGTTCACTGACTTCCGGCTGACCGCAGTACTCACTGAAGTGCTGGGGCCTGATTGCCCAGTCCTGGGACTGTTCAACGGGCGTGGTCGCTGGCGCAACAATTCGATCCGATTCAATCATGTTGTTTCCGGGTTTACCCCTGCATCAGTTCTTTCAAGGCCTGGCGGATCAGTGTCTCTACATCTTCCGCGGGCTCCGCAATCCGGGCTATCGCGGCACTGGCTTCCTGTGGCCTGTAACCAAGACCAATCAATGCGGATTCGGCATCACCGGCAACATCCCTGGAACGGGACAAGACCCCCGACTCAGCAGTTTCCGGTATGCCGAAGGCTTCTACCTTGTCACGCATTTCAATGATCAGTCGTTCCGCGGTTTTCTTGCCGACCCCGGGCAGCGCGGTCAGCGCCTTCACATCATTGTTTCGCACCGATGTCACCAGCGCCTGCGCATCCAGGCCGGACAGGATTGCCAGGCCCATCTTCGGCCCCACACCGTTAACCTTGATGAGCGCCCGGAACATTTCCCGTTCCGGCGAAGTATAAAAACCGAACAGCAGGTTAGCATCCTCGCGCACCACGAGATGGGTGTACAGGGTCACAACGCCTTCAGCGCAGCTCAACTGGTAATAGGTGGGCAGCGGAATTTCCACTTCATAGCCGACCCCCTGAACATCCAGCAGCACCTGCTGGGGCTCACACTCAACTATCAGACCTGTCAGCCGGCCGATCATGAATCCGCCAGCCGGCCACGCCGAAACCGACTTGGCCCAACGACCCGGGCGCCCTTGCCCGCATTTGCTTTCCCGGTCAGGCGAGCGAGATTATGCTGGGTGTTCACATGGCAGATCGCGATCGCCAGGGCGTCCGCCGCATCTGACTGGGGTCGATCCGGCAGGTTCAACAGGGTCATCACCATGTGCTGGACCTGGGACTTGGTGGCGGCACCGGTGCCGACGATCGCCTGCTTGACCTTCCGGGCCTCGTACTCCTGAACCGGCAGGCCCCGATTCACGGCGGCTACGATGGCAACACCACGGGCATGGCCAAGTTTCAGTGCCGACTCCGCGCTGCGGGCCATAAAAATGCGTTCTATGGCGAGTTCTGCCGGCTCGAATTCATCGATGATCTGGGTAACGCCCTGGAAGATGACTTCCAGTCGCTCCGGGAGCATCGCGCGGTCCGTGGTCTTGATACAGCCACTGGCAACATATTCCTGGCGGTTACCGATAGCATTGATAATGCCGTAGCCGGTCACCCGTGACCCAGGATCGATTCCGAGAATTAAAGCCATAGAAAAGCGGGTCAGGTTTTGAATTCCAGTTTAGCACAGCGTGCCAAACACACCTGAACAGATTGTTCATACCCGTCCGGGTACAGGTAGCGAGGTCTGAAGTGCTATTCGCCGTTCATCAGTTCGTCTGGAAAACTGGCATTGGTATAGACACTGGTGGTGTCATCGAGGTCCTCGAGTGCCTCAAGCAGGCGAAGTACTTTCTCGCCGGTCTCCACATCCAGATCGACAACCGTCTGGGGCACCATGGCGATTTCCGCCTGGGCGGGCTCCAGCCCCCTTTCGGCCAGGGCATCCTTCACCTGCAGAAAATCCTGCGGTGCGGTCACGACTTCCACGCCGCCGTCCTCGCCGGCCAAGACATCCTCTGCACCTGACTCGATGGCGATTTCCATCACGTCATCTTCCGAGACGCCGGGTTCAAACTGAATCTGACCTTTCTTGTCGAACAGGTAAGCCACGCTGCCGTCCGTACCAAGATTGCCACCTGCGCGGGTAAAGGCATGACGGACTTCTGACACGGTGCGATTGCGATTGTCCGTCATGGTCTCAACCATGATGGCCACCCCGCCGGGAGCGTAACCCTCATAGGTCAGTGGCATCAGGTCCGCGCCATCCTGGCCACCGGCACCGCGGGAAATCGCCCGCTCCATGGTGTCCTTGGGCATCTGTGCCGCCTTGGCCTTGTCAACAACCGTGCGCAGCGCCGGGTTGTCCTCCACATTACCGCCACCATCCCGGGCTGCCACGGTCAGCTCACGGATGAGCTTGGTAAATACCTTGGCACGCTTGGCATCCTGCCCGGCTTTGCGATGCTTGATGTTGCTCCATTTACTGTGGCCTGCCATCAGCTACCTCTTTTACTCCTGCTCGCTCACACAATCGACGAATTAGCCTGCTGCTTAACGCCCGCCAGCCTGGGGCCCTGCAGCCGTCCCGTCACCTGTCGCGTCGTCAACTGCCCTCGGTTTGACCATAATGCCCAGCTCCGCCAGCTGTTCAGGATCGATCTCACTCGGTGCAGAGGTCAGCAGACAGGTCGCTGTCTGGGTTTTGGGAAATGCAATCACATCGCGGATCGCGTTGGTGCCGGCCAGCAGCATGACCAGCCGGTCCATGCCAAACGCCAGGCCACCATGTGGAGGCGCACCAAACTTCAGTGCGTCCAGCAGGAAACCAAACTTGATGTTGGCCTCATTGTCAGAGAGCTGCAGCACCCGGAACACCGCCTGCTGCATGGCGGGATCGTGGATACGAATCGATCCGCCCCCCACTTCATGGCCATTGATGACCAGGTCATAGGACTGGGACAGAGCCGCCGCCGGGTCAGCCTCAAGCGCTGCCGGATCACAGGACGGGCTGGTGAACGGATGGTGCACGGCTGACAGACTGCCGTCTTCACCCTGCTCGAACATCGGAAAATCCACCACCCAGCAGGCTGCCCAGGGCCGTTCATACAGATCCAGATCTTCTGCCAGCCTGTTGCGAAGTGCACCCAGGGAATCATTCACGACACTGGCCCGGTCTGCACCGAAGAAAATCACATCGCCAACCTCGGCTCCACATCGCTCGAGGATTGCGTTCACCACCGCTTCGGGCAGGAACTTCAGGATCGGTGACTGCAACCCTTCCATGCCACTGTCGAGACTGTTGACTCGAATATAGGCAAGACCCCGCGCACCATAGATGGACACGAACTTCGTATAGTCATCCAGGTTCTTCCGCGTCAGTCGGTCACCGCCGGGCAGTCGAAGCGCCGCCACCCGACATTTGGGATCATTGGCAGGACCACTGAACACCTTGAACTCGACGTCCTTGAGCAGGTCTGCCACATCCAGCAGTTCCAGTCCGAATCTCAGATCCGGTCTGTCGACACCAAAACGACTGATGGCGTCGGCGTAATCCAGCACCGGCATTTCGCCCAGATCCACCTCGATCAACTCACTGAACAGTTTGCGAACCAGCCCCTCAGAGACGTCCATGACTTCCTGCTGGGTGACAAAGCTCATTTCGATATCGATCTGGGTGAACTCCGGCTGCCGGTCGGCTCGCAGATCCTCATCCCGAAAGCAGCGCGCGATCTGGTAGTACCTGTCGAAGCCGGACATCATCAGCAGCTGCTTGAAGATCTGCGGGGACTGCGGCAACGCGTAGAAACTGCCGGGGTGTACGCGACTCGGCACGAGATAATCCCTTGCACCTTCCGGTGTCGCTTTGGTCAGTATCGGCGTTTCCAGATCTACAAATCCCTGCTCATCCAGGTAGCTGCGTACAAGATGGCTGGCCTTTGACCGGAGTCGCAGCTTCTCCTGCATCTCCGGACGCCGCAGATCCAGGGCTCGATGACGCAAGCGGACATCCTCACCCGCACTGGAATACTCGTCGAGCTGGAAAGGAGGCGTTTCAGCACGGTTGAGTATCTGCAGCTGCTTGCCCAGCACCTCAATCATCCCGGTCGCCATCTTGGGATTAATCGCGTCCTGGTCACGGGCACGGACCCGGCCCTCGATGCGAATGACAAACTCGTTACGAACCTGATCTGCGAGTGCAAAACTCTCTTCGGTGTCAGGGTCAAAAACCACCTGAACGATGCCCGTGTAGTCACGGACATCCAGAAAAATCACACCGCCATGATCGCGGCGACGGTGAACCCAGCCGCACAGGGAGACGTCGTCTCCTTTGTGAGAATCTCTCAGCTGGCCACAAAGGTGGCTGCGCATGTTGTTACCCCTAAAGGCGAATCCTGGACGGCGAACTAGCTCGCTGCTGCCGAGGCAGATGATCCGCTTGATGACTTACTCTCGGAACTGGAAGAGCCCGAGTCTTTTGATCCTTTCCCTGGTGACTTGTCAGTCGAGGAACCGGAAGAGGATGAATCAGTTGACGGACCCGACGATCCGTCAGACGTACCACCGACACCATGGACGTTTTTCTTTTTGCCGGTTTTAAAATCAGTCTCATACCAGCCACTGCCTTTCAGCCTGAAAGCTGCTGCAGAAACCAGCTTATTGAGCGACGGTTTGCTACAGCTCGGACAAACCTTCAGCGGCTCATCAGAAATCTTTTGAAGCTTTTCCAGCCTGTGGTGGCAGGCTTCACATTCATATTCGTAAATAGGCATGACAGTCCTCATCCGAAATCAGCCAGCTGGCACCGATGGTGCCTCTCCCGGCGGGAGCGCATTATATAAGCAAAAATCTGCAAACGCGACCGCCACCCAATCGTCTGAATATGA
>JAQCAK010000057.1 GCA_027621895.1 Pseudomonadota bacterium
GGTGGTGATGGCAAACGTCTGGTCAAATGCATCCAGGGCAATACGGCGGATATCAGACTGCAATCTCAGTTCAAGGCCTGGATGGTCCCGGCGCAGGGTCGCAATGAGTGCGTCCGGGGAGTTGCTCATGAATCCAACCGACGTCACGGTGAGTTCTGCAGCGGCTGACGCGGCCAGCGGATTGCGGTCGTCGATAATGAGCCGGGGTTGCAGGTCACCGAAAGCCGAGAACAGTCCGGCCACGGTCATTGGCGTACCGGATACGCTCAGGCTATCGCCCACGGATCGTTGCAGGGCCCTGCCGGCCTGTTCACTCAGGAGCACCTCCCTGTCCTCCAGTTCCCTGTTAAAGCCGTAGCGTGATGCCTCGAAAGCATCCATGCGCGTGACATTGAGTTCCGCCGAGATGCCATTCACGCGAATATTGCCCTGTCGATACACCTGCAATCGCGTGGCGGCAGTGCTGTCAGCATCTGCGATGGCATTCAAGGCGGTTGCCTCGCCTTCTGCAATCACATCGTACTTGAGCCGGTGATCGAGCATCTGGCTGAAATCGAGGCGGAAACTGTCAACCATCAGTGACACACCAATGGCGGTGGCGACGGCAAGCGCCAGGCCGGCAAGAGCGACACTCAGCTCGCCGGGATGCCACAGAGCCTCCCTGATGGCCACGCGGAGCAGGTAGGAGCCACGAATCAAAGAAGCGCCACGCTTCAGTCGATCAACCACTGGTGCAATCGCCTGTGATGCGGCCAGGCTTAACACGGCGATTGCGAAAAAACCGCCGGCCAGGCCTGTCGCGGGTTCGACTACACACCAGCCTGCCGCCAGGAGCAGCAAACAGGTGAGCAGAAAAGACCGGTTACCCGATTCGCTTTCCCGCTGTGACTGGTAGAAGGCCCAGGCGCCACCGGGAAGACAGACCGCGAGCGCTGATCCCAGGGCTTTCAGGATGACCCAGCCATCCATCTGCAGATTAACCGGCTCACCGGGCAGTGCAACGGCCAGTAACCCGCTGGCGAGCCACCAGCCTGCAGCCAGTCCGATGCCGGCGGCGATCGTTGCCACCAGGCCGATCGCCAGGAGGAAGTAAAGACGCAACTGCTGCCATTCCACACCGAGCACATGCAGGCGTTCAAACACGGGCCAGAAGCGTCGCAGCCAGGACACCGCGACCTGGTAAATCAGCAGCCAGGCCACCAGCAGGGCAAGCATCCCCAGTGCGGCAATGTTAAACAGGATGGACTTGCCGAATTCCCTGGCGGGATACTGTTCTGCGATGCCGATCAGCTGCCACTCGGCGGAAAGCTCCAGCGCCGGTTTCGTGGAAGGGAACCCGGCGCCGAATCCGGGCAACAGTTTTTCGGCTGTCTTCTTGACCTCGCCAAAGGCATCACTGATGACGAGGCCGATGTAGGAAAGTCGACTGGCCGGCCAGTGCAGCAGGTCATGGGCTGTCGAGATGTCCGCCAGCAGTGTGCCCTCCGGTGCGTCGATGATGCCGTTCACCGGCAGGGACAGTTGCGCTTCCAGACTGCTGTCTATCCAGACCCCGTTCCATGAGAACTGTTCAGTGGTCGACCTGGCGCTTGCCGAGGGCTGGCTGGACAGCAGGTCTGTGCCGATGACCCGAACACTTTGCCCCTCCAGTTCAGTGGTCTCGTCAACCAGTGGAGACAGCCGTTCGACACCAGGCAGGCTCCCGGCTCTCCAGAGTCGACGCAGGGCAAAGTAGTCCGTGGCCTCGAGATTATCGCGATGCAGGTAATGACTGTAGTCCGCCAGCTCGGCGGGGACCAGGCTGTCCAGTCGCGTGGATATGCTGGCACTGACCAGGTGAACGCTGACGATGGACGTGACCCCAAGAGCCATGCCGGTCACCGCCATCGCTGTAGACCAGGGTGTACGGGCAAGATACCGCAGCAGGGCGAGAGCAATCAGCACGGCGACTTTCTGTCCAGGTGCAGTGTTGAATCAGCCCTTGTGGCAACCTCGTTGCTGTGGGTGGCGATCACCAGCGAGATGTTTTCGTCGCGACAGCTGGAAAACAGCAGGTCAGCCACGTGGCTGGAATTGTCCGCGTCCAGGTTCCCCGTGGGTTCATCTGCCAGCAGCAGGGTTGGTTTCAGAATCAGTGATCTTGCCACCGCCACGCGCTGCTGTTCTCCCCCTGACAGCAGCTCCGGATAGTCATGGAGACGATCACCCAGGCCGAATTCCTCGAGGAGCGCCGGTGCACGTTGCTCAAGATCCGGCCGACGGTTCAGGCGAGCAGGGAGGCATACATTTTCCAGTGCGGTCAGGGTGGGGACCAGGTTAAAGAACTGGTAGACATAACCGATGTGTTGCCTTCGAAGTCTGGTTCGACCTCGTTCATCGGCGTGGCGGTAGGTGAAAGGCCCGTCATTGAGTCGCAGAATAATGTCACCACTGTCCAGTTCCAGCAGACCCGCAAGCAGGTTCAACAGGGTTGATTTACCGGATCCGCTGGGCCCGGTGACTGACAGGGACTCGCCCGCGGCAACCCTGAAGCTCAGGTCGCGGATGACGTCTATCTGGCGATTGCCATCCTGGTATCGCTTGCTGATGTTCTCGACGCTCAGCGCGGAGGTGTCTGTCATTTGAGCCTCATGTTGCTGAATTGATCCGGGGTCTTCAGGGTAAAACAGAGCAGGGCACAGCGATAGAGCGGAGTGGGCTGTTGTTGAAAAACACGCGTTCAGCGGCCTGAATGTACAGGAGCTGTCAGCGAAAAAGGGGCCCCTTCTATTCCAACAGGTGGTTGAATCGGGTAAAAGGGGCGCCATGAAAATCCCTAAACGCATCCAGCCGCTGATTGACGATGGCATTGTTGATGCCGTGATCAGCCGCTTAACCAGTGGCAAGGAAGCCGATGTCTACGTGGTCCGGTGCGGGTCAGAGACGCGCTGTGCCAAGGTCTATAAAGAGGCCATGAAACGCAGCTTCAAGCAGGCTGTCAATTACCAGGAAGGCAGGAAGGTGCGAAACAGCCGCCGCAGCAGGGCCATTGAAAAGGGTTCGAAATACGGCCGCCAGCAGACGGAAGCCATCTGGCAGACAGCCGAGGTTGATGCCCTGCGCAAGCTTGCGGAGGCGGGAGTCAGGGTGCCTGAGTCTTACGGATGCATCGACGGCGTCCTGCTGATGGAACTGATCTGTGATGCTGAGGGTGACGTGGCCCCGCGGCTCGCCGACGTGACGATGTCGGCGGAGCAGGCGACAGAGGATCACGAGATCATGATGAGCTATGTCGTGCGCATGCTGGATGCGGGCCTGGTTCATGGTGACCTGTCGGAATTCAACGTGCTGGTGGACGAATACGGCCCCGTGATTATCGACCTGCCGCAGGCCGTGGATGCAGCAGCGAACAATCACGCCCGGTCGATGCTGACCCGGGATGTGAATAACCTGTCCAGCTACTACGGGCAGTTCGCGCCGAACCTCCTTGAGGGGCATTTTGCCGAGGAACTTTGGGCGCTTTATGAAACAGGGGACCTGCACCCGGACACGCGGCTGACCGGGGAATTCGAACCGGACAGCCATGATGCCGATGTGGATGGTGTGCTGACCGAGATAGCGGCGGCCATCGACGAGGAAGAAGCCCGCCAGGAGCGTATGCAGCAGGCGGATACCTGAAAGCCCGGGGCTTGTCTTGTTCAGCTGCCGGCCACCTGAAACACATCGCATTCCTCATGCAGTGAATCAGCTATTCTCTGCGATGCGACGGCGGCATCTCATCCGGATCAGCTATCCTTGACCAGTTTGAAGGCCCGGGTCTGGGGCAGCGCGACATGCAGTTTGCTCTCTGCCGCCCGCAATGCGTAAACCTCCGTGCAGAGCCCCTCGGCTCTTTTTTCCAGCTCCCTGACCCTGGGTTCCAGTTTTTGCTCCATGTTGCGTTCGAATTGCTGCATGCTTTGAGCCATGGAGGCGATTCGTTCCAGAAAGCTGCCTTCGCCCTCTTTCAGCGCCGTGCCGGCAGAAACGATGATGTCTCCCATTGCCTCTGCGACGGCATCTTCAAGGGCGGGCTCCAGTTTCTCCATGGTGGGTTCAAGACCTTGAATTGCGCCGCCCCGCAGAAACACCTCGTTGTTGTGCTGATAGATGTCCTGTGTCACTTCCTCCTGGATGCCATTGATGACCTCGAGCAGTGACGCCGGCGGGCCGGTCTGTGAAAATGTATAGAACACTTCTGTTACCGCCGTGAGCCCGACTTCAACACCTTCGAGGGCGATTGCAACGATTTCAGGCACCGTGGTCCTGATCTGTTCCGAATAGTCGCTGACAACCTGACTCGTTTCACTGTCCAGTGTCACTGTCTGGTCGTTAATGGAAAGTGAGTTACCATCCATAATGGTCAGCCTGTCACCTGCGTCGTTGCTGACGCTAATTTCCGTATTGCTGACGGAGATATCTCCCTGAAGCCGCAATTCGCAGGTATGGGCATCGGTATCGATTTCCATGGCATTGGCCTTGACGGCAATCGCAGACATGACCGCGTAAGAAACGAGAAGAATGAAAATAGCGTTGTTCATTGGTTTTACTATCCGGGTTATTGGCACTGTGACACGAGACGATTGGCGCCTCAGGATTGTGGTGGTTAAGAGCAAGTATAGTGCCAAGAGCGGTAACTCGTTGATTATTGGTGATAATGCTGGTTTTACCAGGATCTGGCTCTCCTGATGTTTAGTCTGGAACACCATCTTCTCGCTGTTTTCACCAACGCGAGAAGTACGAAAATGAACCTGGACCCTTTTTATAGAGGATGGCGACAGCGATGAAATCGAAAGCATTTCGCCTGGACAGGTTTGTTCGCGCGCACACCACGTATTCTGCTGCAGATACGCGAGGCCTGATTGCCCAGGGCCGAATACTGCTCGATGGAGAACCGGCCGGGTCCATCCAGCAGAGGGTAACGGCATTTACCCGTGTTCACCTGGATGGTATCTGCCTGCAGGACAATGAACCTGTTTACATCATGCTGAACAAGCCGAAAGGTGTGGTGAGCGCGACAAAAGATGCCAGGCACACCACCGTACTGGACATTATTGAACACCCGCAGAAGGCATCCCTGCACATTGCCGGGCGCCTGGACTTTAATACCACGGGCCTGATCCTGCTGACCAACGACGGTGCCTGGTCGAGAAAAATCACCGAGCCTGACAGTAAACTGGCAAAGGAGTACCAGGTCAGGTTGAAATCTCCCGTCTCTGAGGACTACATCAAGACCTTTAAAGCCGGGATGTTTTTTCCCTACGAGGGTATCACCACGGCGCCAGCCACATTGACCCTGCTAACTGAGCACACCGCGAAGCTCAGGATCACAGAGGGCAAGTATCACCAGATCAAGCGGATGTTTGGTCGCTTCCAGAATGAAGTCGTTGAACTGCACAGAACATCCGTGGGTTCCATCGTTCTGGATGAGACGCTGGCTTACGGAGACTACAGGTCGCTTACACCTGCAGAGGTTGCAACCGGCTTCCAGCGCTGAGGAAGTCAGGCTGACCGAGTCAGCTTCGGATTCTGCCTGCCGGGCAACTCGCCATTGCTCCTCGTTACGCCTTTACCGTTCTTGCGCTACCATGGGACATTAACACCAGTAGGCACACCAGAAGGGACCCAATGGCCATCACCCGCGTCAACCACACAGGTATCAGTGTTTCGGATATGGAAAGATCATTGACCTTCTATCGTGATCTCCTTGAGCTGGAAGTCATTTTCGATTCGGATGTGCCTGAAAACACGCGGCTCAGCGAGGTCGTTGGTATGAAGCAGGCCACTGGTCGGGTAGTCTGGCTCAGGGCCGGGGATACCATGATAGAGCTCTGGCAATGGGATACGCCGAGGGGGCGAGCACTGCCGGACGACTATATACCCGCAGACAAGGGGGTTACCCATTTCGCGCTTCAGACTGATGACGTGAATTCGCTGTATCTTAAAGTCGTTGAAGCCGGGTATCCTGCCAACTCGCCACCCAGGGACCTTGGTCTTCACCTGACAACCTACATCAAAGGCCCGGATGACGAGATCATTGAGATTCTGGAGGATCGTGCAACCGATGAGTGGTTGCGGGAGCTGACCGGGGCTTCCCTGGCAGCTCGCAGGCAGCGAAACCAGCAGTAAAAAGGAAATCAGAATCGGGACAGGTGCATCTGTCGCACCCTGTGTCTCAATTGTCTTAAATGCTGGGTGAGCCAAGCCGGCAGACCTGAGGAGAAGTTCTTGGAAGAATTGTTTTCGCTGACCCCCTGTCCTGGACTGGAGTGCTTGTTTCAATTGGCTGCGGCACGATTATTGGTATTGAACGTCAGATTCGCGGCAAGCCGGTTGGCATCCGGACTTCCTCGCTGATTGTGCTTGGTACATACATTTTTGTGTCGCTGTCCGTGTCCGTTAACACCGAGATGACGGATACATCAAGAATCATTGGGCAGGTAGTAACGGGAATCGGTTTTCTTGGCGCCGGTGTCATGATGGCCCGTGAAGGTGCAGTGGTCGGCGTCACCTCTGCAGCAACAATCTGGGTGCTGGCGGCAATCGGGGTTGTCATCGCTCTCGCCGAAATCTGGACGGCGATAAAGCTGGCCCTGGTCGTGGTGTTTATTCTGGTAGGCGTGGATTTCCTGGAGGATACGTTTACCGTCTTAACCCGTGGCGTGCACCGACGTATTCGGGATTTTCTTGGCAATGAGTCTGAACCGGACTGATTGATGGCTTGGTTTATGGTTCAGGCGGCAAGAATTCCTGAGCTCGCTGTCGTGTACTGAAACGCTCATCGCTTCTGTATCACTGGCTGTATTCTCCTGCACCACATGCTACTGTGCCGGGAAGAGCGCATGGGAGGTGGCCAAATGGATCATTCACTGCAAGTTGAGATCCTGAAAGAGCTTATACACCAGCTGGACGAGGGCAAAAATATCGATGCCGGAATTCAGTATCGTATGCCCACATCCTCTTATGTCTGCCCCGATGTGGCTGCACAGGAATGGCAGACTTTCTTCGTGCAGCATCCGCAGTTGATCGGGTTGTCGGGCGACCTTCCCGGGCCGGGGACCTTTCTGACAACCGACGATTTTGGCACGCCCATTCTGGCTACCCGGGACAAGGAAGGCATCTACCGGGCTTTCCTGAATGCCTGTCGACATCGTGCGGTGAAAGTTGCGACAGAAGAGCGTGGCAGACAGGTCGTGTTTACCTGCCCCTTTCATCACTGGAGCTACGGTGGCAATGGCGCGTTGTTGAACGTGTCTGATGAATCGGACTTCGGACAGATTGACAGAAAGCGACTGGGGTTGGTTGAACTCCCGGCGGTAGAGCAGGGTGGTCTGCTCTGGGTGCATCCACGTCCAGAAGGAGATCTTAAGGTCGATGAGTTGCTGGGTGAAACGCTCGCCGCGGAGCTGGAGGGCTTTTCACTCGGTGATCTTGTTTTTGCTGGCCACAAGACTATTGATATGCAGCTCAACTGGAAGCTGGCCAACGATACTTTTGGCGAGACTTATCACTTTCAGAAACTACACAGGAACACCCTGGGCCGAATCTATCTTGGTAACAACCTGCATCTCAAGGAGTTTGGGCGCCACCATCGTTTTGTGACGGCGAATCGAGGTATTGAAGCGATTCGCGCTTTGCCCGAAACAGACTGGAACATTCTAAAAGCCACATTCGTTTTATATTTTCTGTTTCCCAATATCCAGATGGTGGTTAATGAACAGAGCGTGAGCCTGATCCGTATCTATCCGGACAGAACGAATCCTGGTCGCTCGGTGACCCGGATATCTTTCTATTACAGCCGGGCGGCCATGGATGAGGCCAGCAAGGATGCTGGTATCACAGCTGAAGATGTCTACAGTATTGACGCCAGGCAGGACGCGGGTCCGAGCCTTGCGGCTTCACTGGAAGTCTTTCGCAGCACAGTTGAGCACGAGGATTACCTGATGGGCGAGATGCAGCAGCGGGCTGCTGAAAATGGACTGATGAAGGAAATCATTTTCGGCCGCAACGAACCCGCGTTACACCATTTCCACCAGTCCTATCGTGAGGCACTGAATTTGCCGCCGCTCGAGGAAACAAAAGCGTCATAGTCCTGGGAATGTGCCACAGGAGGCTTGTCTCCCTGTGTGCCCGGTGGTGAAGCTCGCGATCTGGAGATCACGGATATCGCTGGCGTGACGCTGATGCTCGATGGCAACCATGACGAATTCAAAAGCGATGCAGAATCACTGGCGCTGTTCGTGCCTGGTTCCGCTGTCAACCTCGAGGCAGGGGCCTCAGGCAAGGGCAAGCTGAAAGACGGGCTGTACACCGTGACGTTCAAGGATCAGGATAAGGACAGCGACAAGAGTAAAAAGAGTCAGAAAAGCGGCAAGCAGAAGAACGCAGTAGCGGTGATGCAGATGCTGGATACAAATGACGATGTCCCTGCCACCGCCCGAACCGGTTCCTGTACTGTCAACGTCAACGTTCAATACTAAAAAGGGGTCAGGTTCACTTTTGCCCCCCTGCGGAGTAAAGGTCAGGATGCCTGGCAGATATCTAGTCTTACCCATCGTGATGCTTCTTTGCGTCGGCTGTGA